>CBFICL010000012.1:0-33595 GCA_965661165.1 uncultured Holosporaceae bacterium
TCCATTTAGACACCACAGCCGCAATATCGCGGGGGTAGATGACCTCTTTCAGCAGAGCCGTCTCTTGTTCGCGTTCAGAGTTTTTGAGCTGGGCCTCCAGGCCAGGAATGGTGCTATACAAAAGCTCGCTGGCCTTGCTCAAATCCCCCTCCCGCTGCACCCGCGCCAAATCATAACGTGCTTTCTCTAGTGATTCCTTCAGCGACTGAATCTGACCAATCTGCGCTTTTTCTTCCTGCCATTCAGCGGTCATTTTTTTGATCTTGGGCTCGAGATCTTGAATTTCATCATTCAATGCAACCAGCCGCTTTTCAGATGCAGCATCTTTTTCTTTTTTCAGGGCCTCGTGTTCAATTTTGAGGTGAATCAGCTGACGCTCAAGATGATCCAGGGCTTCAGGCTTTGAGTGCACCGACATTTTCAAACGAGAGGCGGCTTCATCCATAAGATCAATGGCTTTGTCAGGCAAGAAGCGCCCTTGAATATAACGCGCAGAAAGGCGGGCAGCGGCCACAAGGGCGCTGTCTGAAATGCGCACCCCGTGGTGAAGCTCATATTTTTCTTTCAGCCCCCGCAAAATGGAAATGGCCGCTTCAACGGTAGGCTCATCCACATACACAGTCTGAAATCGCCGGGCCAGGGCAGCATCTTTTTCGATATATTGCCTATACTCATCTAAGGTTGTAGCGCCGATACAGTGAAGCTCCCCACGTGCCAGCGAGGGCTTGAGCATATTTGAGGCGTCCATCGCCCCATCTGTTTTGCCCGCCCCAATCAACGTGTGCAATTCATCAATAAAAAGAATGATGGTGCCGTTGCTTTTTTTGATGGCTGTCAGCACAGCTTTGAGGCGCTCTTCAAACTCACCACGAAATTTGGCCCCCGCAATCAACGCGCCCATATCAAGAGAAATCAGCGTAATGTTGCGCAACGTGTCGGGCACATCGCCTTGCACAATTCTTTGGGCCAATCCTTCCACAATGGCAGTTTTCCCCACGCCTGGATCACCAATAAGAACGGGGTTATTTTTGGTGCGTCGCAACAACACCTGGATGGTGCGCCTGATTTCCTCATCCCGGCCAATGACAGGATCCAAACGCCCCTCACGGGCCATATCTGTGAGATTGGTTCCGTATTTGTTGAGTGCATCATAGGTCGACTCTGCATTTTCTGACGACACGTTGGCACCTCCTCTCATTTGCTTCAGGAATGTTTCTGTTTTTTCTGGCGTAAACCCCACCCGTTGCAGCACCTCTTGAGCGGGGCTCGGCACACGCAAAAGCGCCAAAAACAGGGTATCAAGGCTGATATAGTCATCACCATTTTTTTTAGCCAGCGCCTCTGCCTCTTTCAATACATGGGCAAGCGAGGATGACATATACACGGTGTCCCCCTCGCCCTGCACGGCGGGCAAAGCTTCAAGTGCTTTTTGCGTAAGTTTGGATAAATGAGCCACATCTATCGCTTCATGATGACACAAAGAACCTACCAAGGCATCTTCACTGTCTATGAATGATTGCAAAAGGTGAATAGGCACGAGGTGCTGATGCTTCAACCGACTGGCGATCAGATGCGCACTTTCCACCGTCACGCGGGCCTTTGAGGTCATAGGCTCCACAGACAATTATCCTTTAACGCACAAGATTCCCTTGATTTTAATCGATTTCTTGTTTCTTTTTAAAGGTTTTTTTCACCACCCGCTTCACAGGAGGGCCCATCTTTACCGCGGGCGATCCATCTGCTTTTTCTTGATCCCCTTTGTCCGACACATCAGCGTCACCTGTCACAAAGGATGGCAAGGTATCAGAAGCTTGGCCCTCTTCTCGGGGTGAGGCCTCAAAAGAAGCGTGTTCCTCTTTCTCTTGATAAGCCATACCCTGATCGCCACCATGCTGGTTGCGCACTTGGGGTTTTGGCCCCCTTAACCCGGCATTCAAGCGCCTGTAATGTTCGGCATATTGAAAGAATGTCTCAGCCTCGATCAGATCTCGCTGCGAAAGGGCATCTTTGCCCAAGGACATATACCGATCCGTCAATTGTTGCGCACTGCCCCGCATTTTGCCGTTCGGGCCAACGCTTTCCAAAACACTGTCCCGAGAAAAACGTCCGCTACGATGACTTTGTCCACTCCTACGCATAGACACATACTACTCCAGATAATTTTGAGAAATCCCAACCGCAGCAGTCAGTGTAACAGAGAAACCACGATCAAGAAACCCCCCTTGCTCAAAGCCGCGCCCACCATATTTATGTATCAAACTCAACCCCTTTCAAGCAATTCATGACTTTATGCGCTGTTTTTGCTATGTATGAAACATAATATAAAAAATAGATGAATAGGGAGCATTTGGTGTACTATTTTTTTACGCTTGCCTTACTGGCTTTCTCACTGCACGCTACATTTTTGTGGGCAGCCCAAAAAAAAGCGTGTCCTGCTAACTGTCACAATCATTGCTTAGAACACAATATCGCTTGTCGCACCTCTGGCGGCACACAGTGTGGTCCAGATTATCAACACTGCGTGAAAGAGTGTGAGGCTTGTCATCGCCATCAGGCCACACAAAAACCTAAAAAATCCTTTTAAGATGCTCTGTCCTTTGCTATAGAACCCTCATGGTTGATCACGTTGACGTTGCCATTATTGGGGGTGGCCCTGGCGGTTACAGTGCCGCCATCAGGGCTGCAGAGCTGGGGTTGAACGCGCTGTGCGTTGAGCGTGAAGCGTGGGGCGGCACGTGCCTTCATCGTGGATGCATTCCATCCAAAGCCTTGTTGCATCAAGCCCACGTTTTTTCTGAGGCACGCAGCCTCTCTGCCCATGGCATCAAGGTAGAAGGGCTCCCAGCGCCTTCGTCGCTACACAAAGCCAAAAAGAAAGATATGGAGACCCTCCATAAGGGACTCCACAGCCTTATGACAAGCAAGGGGGTCACCCTGATGCACGGTGAAGGTTGCATTGAGGGTCCACAAAAACTGTGTGTCATCGCGAATGAACAAAAGACGTCGATTCACGTCAACAAAGCCATCATCCTGGCCACGGGCTCGACGCCTTGGGTGCCTAAAGGTGTAAACCTTGGGAACCACATTTTATCCTCTGACGAGCTTTTATCTTTGGATCAAACCCCGCCCAGCCTCGTGATTGTGGGCGGTGGATATATTGGCCTTGAGTTGGGTCTTTTTTGGGCACGCATGGGGTCTTCGGTCACGATTTTAGAGGCGCAGTCTCGCCTTCTCCCCACATTTGATGACGAGATTGTGCGCGTGTTAACCCAATCGCTTCTGGCTGAAGGGCTCCAGCTTGTTTTTGACACATCTATGGTATCCATAGAAAACACAAAGGAAGGGGCACGTGTCCATGCCCAGTGCCACGGCAACCCTGTAACCTATGAAGCACACGATGTGGCGCTCGCGCTAGGGCGCAAACCCTTGCTTGAAGACAGCACGTGTGGCGAGCTCTCCCTCACCCGTGATAAACAGGGGCGCGTCATCGTCAATGACACTTTTGAAACTAGCTGCCCCGGCGTGTATGCCATTGGCGATCTCATTCGAGGACCCATGCTGGCCCACAAGGCCGAAAAAGAAGGACGCACCCTGATAGAAAGACTGTGCGGCCAGCCCAGCCAGATCAATGAAGCCCTGATCCCTTCCGTCATTTACACAGACCCGCAGATTGCTTCCGTCGGGTTTGCGGCGCAAGAGCTTAAAAAGCATGATATCCCTTTTGTGCGAGGAAAGGCTTCTTTTGCGGCTAATGGACGCGCACTGGCTGCAGGCCATGGTGACGGCCTGCTTTTGATGCTTGCACACGCAGAAACCAAACATATTCTTGGCATTCATATTGTGGGCGCTCACGCGGAAACCCTGATCGGGGAAGGCATCCTGGCCATGAGCATGCAGGCAAAAGTTAACGACGTGGCCGCCACGATCCATGCCCACCCCACGTTCAATGAACTGTACCAGGACGCAGCGCGCCACCTGTCTTGATAACATGTCCCCAGACACCCCCAGCGCAAGACTGGCAACGTTTCAGATTGCCGTCAGCATGGAGCGCATCATCTTTATCTTGTCAAATGCAACAATTTTTTCGACAATGCTTTTCAAAAGAGAGATATACACGCTTCATGTTCGGCAAGCAACATCACAAAACTGTCTTGCAGGTTTTCATCATAGGTGTGACCTTTCTCTCTTCTGTGCGGTGTTTTGGCCATTTTTTCCCTCCCTTCCACACGCAAGCCAAGCAAGCTATTTTGTATGACATGGCGTCAGACATGGTACTGTTTGAAAAGAAGGCTGACGAGCGCATGGTGCCCTCTTCCATGACGAAGGCGCTTTTTGTCTATATTGTTTTTGAGAAAATGGCACGAGGCGAACTCTCTCCCCACACCTCTTTTCATGTAAGCAAGCGCGCCCGCAGTATGCAAGGCTCACGCATGTTTCTTGAAAAAGGAAGCGCGATCAAGGCCTCGGATCTTGTGCGCGGCATCATTGTCACCTCAGGAAACGATGCCTGCATCACCCTGGAGGAAGGGCTATTTCCCATCCCTGAGTTAGCTGTCCAATTCATGAACCAGACGGCGCAAAAATTGGGCCTTCAGCAAAGCTTTTTTGTCAATACAACAGGCTGGCCTGATGCACGCCACTATTCCACCGCGCGGGATATCTTAACCGTCGGCATTCGCACCATTCGTGACTTCCCAGGCTATTATGCAGAATATTATGGTCAAAAAAGTCTCAAACATAACAAAATCACCCAATATAACCGCAACCCCCTTGTGCATAGAGACATGGGCGACGGACTCAAAACTGGCCTTACGGAAAAGGGTGGCTATGGCCTTTTAGGGTCAGCTAAACAAAAGGGGCGGCGCCTTGTGTTTGTTGTCAATGGCCTCAAAAGCGAAACAACCCGGGCGCTCGCCTCTTTTTCTTTACTCAAATGGGGGTTTGAACATTTTCGAATCAAACGTCTTTTTTCAGCCTGTGATGTTGTGGGACAGATCCATATCTCCCAAGCGCGGCAGTACGCCATTCCCGTCACAACAAACAAAGACATTAACGTCACCTATCCCAAAGGTTTTGAAAAGGAAATCAAAACAAAAATAGAAACCCATGATGTTCAAGCACCCCTCAAAAAAGGCACGCAGGTGGCTTCGCTCGTGATTTATTCTCCAGGATTGACGCCCGCACGCACACCCCTCTTTTGCCAACATGATGTACGTGAAATCTCCTTTTTCCAAAAAACCTTACAGGCCATCAAAACCTTTTTGCTATCTTGGTTTAAGGTGTAAAAGATGACCAACATGCGCCCATCACGCACAAAAGGATGCTTTATCACCTTTGAGGGCGTGGATGGAAGCGGTAAAACGACGCAGATTGACGCCCTTAGCCAACACCTTCGTGAGCACACCATCGACCACCTATGCACGCGCGAACCCGGAGGCACTCCTTTGGGCGAATCCTTAAGGGAAAAGCTTTTACATCACCCCCAAACAGCCCCCCTTACCCAGGCTCTGTTGATGGCTGCTGCGCGCCATGAACATGTTCAGCACGTAATCCAGCCCGCGCTTGCCAAAGGAACGTGGGTGCTTTCTGATCGCTTTATGGACTCCACCACTGTCTATCAGGGGCATGTGCAAGGTGTGGATTTGGGGTTTCTGAGCACGCTCCATCAAGCGACGGTGGGGGGTGTGATCCCCGACATAACATTTTTGATAACCCTGCCCATGACGTACCTTGAAACGCGACTCAACGCACGTCACAAAGACCACTATGATGATCAGCCTCTGGCTTTTCACGCGCACATTCAAGAAGGCTTTGTGGCCCTGGCAGAAAAACACCCACAAAGATTTTGCATCATCGATGGCCACCAGGCCCCTGACCGCATCACACACAATATATGGCGCGCCATCCAACAGCGCTTCTCCCTTAAAGAAAGCTCCTAAAAAACGCTGACCCCAAAAAAGATCGGTATAAAAAAAGGGAGGCCCAAAGCCCCCTCTTTTTTGATGAACGGCAACCTTTGCCTACGATTGCTTTTCTTGTGGATTCTTATTTTCTAGCCTCTTTTGGATCTTTTCTTGTATTGTTGTATGTAAGTTCTCAGCCCAATTGTCTTGTTCCCTATCGGCGTTTCGGACATGTTCTCTTACCGTAACCCAGTTGCTGTGCACCCAACCTGCCGTCAAGCTTACTCGATTACGATCATAGTAAGTCAACAGATGGTTATACAGCGTTTGACTGTTCTCCAGCGCCGTCAAGGCACGAGGGTTGCTATCAAAATTATGCTTAACCTTTGCGCTCATGTACGTTCTTAGCTTATCACTGCCGAAGTAGTCGGCCTTTTCCCTGTTTTTCCCTGTAAGGCCTAATTTGACATACTCACGCACAAGCCTTTCCACATTATAAGGCATTGATTTGAGCTTCCACATTGCCACGACGTTACCGTCTGAAACGGCATAAACAACCCGTCCTTCCGTGTCTTCTAATGGCTCTACATAGGAAACCAAGTTTTCATACGCTCCTGATGTTATGTGACCATCTTGAAAATCAAAGTCAGACGAAGAAAGCGTGATAAGATCATCCATTTGTGTGACCCCCAGCCCAAAGCTTTTCAGCTTTTCTAGCGCTTCCTTTGGCGCAAGTGCGGCAAGACCTTCTCCTGAAGGCTTTTGCTCGGTGATGCCCACAAATTTGAAATAATCCCCCGCTTTCTCTTGCAGTTCGAGGTGCTCATCACCTTCTAAAATAGCTTCTGCAACCAAAGCACATTTGGATTCGCGTAAATAAGCTTTGATATCTTCCTTTTTTGTCTCTTTCCGGTCAAGAAGAGCTTCCCACATCGTGGCATACCTTTTGAGGTAACCATAAAGAGGAAATTCACCTTGATCATTTTTTCCCATAGCTTTGTAGACTGCATGATCGCAATCTTCTGTGATATGTCCGTCACGTACAATGAAAGATTTCTTCTTTGTAGAAAAACACCAAAAAAGCTGGCCATCCTTTTCAAAAGCACTTATATGCGCCGAGCTTCCCCCCTCTTTTTTCATGGGATAGATCTTAACATCACCATCAACTGAAGACAGATAGCCATTCCAATGATAGGTGAACTTTCGGAAAGATGAAGCTTGATGCAAAACGTTGCCATCTTTGTTCCTGATCTCCACAAAGCCACGTGGCATATCTTCCCAGAGGCTTTTGTTCAAGTACAGATCATCTTCCTTAAATTCAATTTTAGCTGATCTGTTATCATGTGAGCAATGCAACGCTAATTTTTTTTGAGGGTTGATATTCACAATAGAAAATGTGTTTTCACCCAATGTCACCTGCACCTCACTCGTTTTCTTGAGTAAATTTTGATCAAGCTCCCCCACATGTGCCCATGCTGCTTTCTTCATGTCCTCACGCACTAACTCTTGGAGTGTGTCTTTTAAGATTTTTTGCGTTTCTGAGCTTTGCTCTTGCATTGGACCACTTAAGCAAAGAGCTGCTTCCGCATATTTCTGTCGATCTTTATCGCTGGTTCTTTTGTCCCCTATCTCAGCAAGCTTTGCTTTCAATCTCTCCTTGTCTTCATCTGAAAGAGACGTAAGTTTTTTACTGCTTGCCAGATATTGACTTTGAAAGTCTTCTTTAGACAGTCCTGAGTTACCTAAAGCGATGTGTACACCGCACGGAACTGTCAAAAAAAAGGCGCATCCCAACAGAATCCACAGTTTTTTTGCATGAAACGTTTTCTTTAAAACCATCAAAACAACCTTTCCAAAAATGAACATAGTACAATAAGAACAATATGTAATTTTAACTTTTTTTGTAAAACTTTTTACAGATATTTGTTAAGCAATTGTTTTTTAATTTTTATCTAAAATAGACCGCTAACAACCGAAGGCATAAAACATCTTGGTAATCCAAAAATAAAACGGGATGCCTGCAATGATGTTAAACGGGAAGGTCACGCCCAAGCTTAGGGGCATATAAAGGGACGGACTGGCTTCAGGCAGCGCGATTTTGAGACACGCTGGTACCGCAATATAAGACGAGCTGGCGCACAAAATGCCAAACAAAAAGGCCGTACCTTGATCAAAGCCCATCAGCCAACATAACGTGATGCCCACACACGCCCCCACCACAGGCATGTAAAGGCCAAAGGCAAAAAGAGCGGGGGTGATTTTCTTCATTTCATGAAATTTATGTGCCACCGACAGGCCCATTTCCAGCAGGAAAAGCGAGAGAACACCTTGAAAAGGATCCCCATAAAAAGCTTTGATCTTGGTAAACCCCGCTGATCCCGTGATAGACCCAATCAAAAAAGAACCCAGCAAAAGCACAATAGGCCCGCTGGAAAACACTTCCCGCAAAAGTTTTTTATTCATAGCAGACGAAAAGGTTTTGGTGTGATCTTTTTGCGCCATAAAGAGGCCCGAGAAAATTGCCGGCGCCTCCATCAGTGACAGCACAGCCACAAGACTGGTGGCATAAGGGATATGATAACGCTCTAAAAAAGAAGCTGCGGTGATAAACGTCACCACACTGACAGAACCATAGTGGGCAGAGACTGCTGCTGCATCTTTTTGCGATAAATGGGTGGTCAAATGCAACAGGTAAAAACTGAAAAAAGGCCACAAAGCGCTCATCCCCACGCCCATAAAAATGAGCATAAAAGCGCCCGGATTGAGCGGGTTTTCCACAAAGGCGGCCCCCCCTTTAAGGCCAATGGCCACCATCAAATAAACCGATAACCCAAAAACCATCCCTTGAGGAAACTGAAAGTCTGAACGCACAAGCCCCACACCCACCCCCAAAAAGAACAGCAGCGAAACAGGCGTCAAAAGATTATTCAATAACGTCCATTCAAATACCATGCATTCAGCTCCTTACATCCGACGGCCGCAGCAAAGACATGTCGTGCCTAGGGCGTGCTCCCTTTGCTATCCCGTCTTTTTACCACGAGTTGTCTGCGGTGACCATCCCTAAGTGCTGCCCTCTTTGCTACCAGAAGCCTGTTCTTGGTGAAACCCTTTCAGATGTTGTGAAATAATGGCACACATCAGATCTCTCAAAAGATCACGCGTATAAGAAGCCGGTGCGACGCTGCTATCTTTGCCATGAGCAGTAGGCAAGGTCAGAGGTTGTGAGTACCCTGCCACATGCAGCACACGGTGGCTCCCTTTCATGAATTCTTTGATATCTAGATCAGAGGTACTTTGTAAAAGTTTATTTACCAACGCGATGGTGTCTTTGTATTTTATGGTTGTTTTGTCTTCCAGTTTTTTGAGTAACGCACGACCGGTGCTCTTAATGTCCGCAATTTTTGCCTGAAGCTCTTTTCCTGCCTCAGTTTCACCAGGCGGCACATCTGGGCTTTCCGTATACTTTGGCGCCGCACTTTTTTTGCTCTTTTTACCGCCCCTTTTCTTTTTTCCAGACTTGACCTGCACCTGACCGCGCGCAACCGCCTCTCTCCGTTTTTGTTGTTCATCACGGATGCGCTCTGCATAGGCCTCACGAAGGCGTGCTTCTTCTTGATCTTCAAGCTCCTTGATAAGCTCGTCCTCCAATGCATCTATGGTCTCTCCAACCTTTTGTTGGTTTTCCCCTTCCAACCATGCCAGCATAGGATGCGGGGTTTTGTTATGCGACGCCTTTTTTTTCCATGCACGTAACAACAACAATTGAACCATCTTGTCTTCTTGAGGATTGTGGATCTTGAGAGGAATCACCATCTCCTTCATAGCAATAGACGGCCCATCAAGGGCTCTCTCCCCATATTCACTTACAAACTTTGCCAAAGGATTTGTTTCAAATTCACGCTCATACAGGGTCTCACGCATCACTTTGTGGGTGGCTTGAAAGGGTTGATAACCTTCTTCTAACAAAAGGTCTGGCACCTCAGCCCCCAGATAAAACGTGTAGCGCAGCGCATAGGGAAGACTTTTGTCCGCGCGATAGGCACGATCTTTTTGTAAATCTTCTAAACGCAAATGAAGGCAGAAATCTTCTGTCAGCTGATCATCATGAAGGTGGTATGTCTTCATTTTTCTTGTGTCGCCTTGGGGCGCCCATGTGCTGTCTATATACACAGGGGCATCTGGTTTGAAACAATAGGTATCGTATCCATCTTGATCTTTGAAAAAAAGACAATGGGTCTGTCCATCAGAAGGCTTCATGATCTGCCAAGAGGCGGCTGGATCCATTTTTTCGTGCCTCGCAAGTGCGCTTGCCACTTGATTCGCCAACACACGCATAGGCATCTCAACATTTTCTTGATCTTCCTTCCATGCGTTCTGCCTTTTTTGAACCCCAGATGTAGACAAGCACGTGACACCCTTGTGGACACCCTTGTATTGGTTCATTTGAACTCTGCGCAGTATTTGGTGTACTGCACGTATTCTGATGAAAGGTTCCAAAATATCACGTTCAGGTTTGAGCGACATGATCTTTTTTTGTTTTTTGAGGCAATCTGCAAGACTGTTCACACTATTAAAAATGGCTTTGATGGTCTCAGGATCATGAGAGATCTCGGAAAGCAATGCGTCATCATGGAAAAATGTTCTCAAACTTGCCTTCATCGCTTCTGTCAAGCGCTCAGGTAATGGAGATCTATGAGAGGCACCCTCACCAGAACATAATGGCACCACAGCTGTGTCCGCGCGGGCCGGATCTTGATAGGGGGGATCAGAGGCCTTAAGGACCGATATGACCGGGCCCATACACATCAGCAAACAAAGCGACAGGGGAAGAGAAAAAAAGCGAAGGGGACGCGCACACATGAACAGCATAAAATAACCTTAAAAGACAGATTATTGTGATATTAAACAATGATTATGTCTATTTGTCAAGTTTTGCTGGTTTATCAACGGGTTCAGAATGAAAGGCCGCAGGCCTTTTTCATGCAAAATGTGTGGTGCCCCCAGGGAGACTCGAACTCCCACATCCGAAGATAACAGATTTTGAGTCTGCCGCGTCTACCAGTTCCGCCACAGGGGCTCCTTTTTTAAGTTCACCAGAACTGGGTCTAAAGGTCAAGAATGGAAGGGGCGCCTCACAAATTTTTCTCTCGTTAAGGCCGCAGCAAACAAAGAGGGAAATAATGGGAAGCATCAAAGGAGGGGTCATGCAAACAACACAACATATGCAAGGCAGACAGTCTTTGCAGAATGTGATGACACCTCAACTGCAAGAAGCCATTCGCATTTTGCAGCTGTCTTATGAAGAACTGGTCCCTTTCATCGACCAACAGCTTACGCTCAACCCATTCCTATCAGAGCCTGAGGAAGATGCCTTTCTTGAGGATAGCTATGATGATATGGCAGACCCTTTCGTGCAAAAAGCGTCAGATAACACCCTTGAACCTTATGATACGATTCCTCACCCGCCCAAAAATCTGCATACCCACCTGACCAGTCAGATCAATATTATGTTTTCTGACGAAGCAGAAAAAGATGTGGCCCTTTATATTGTGGCCATCTTAGAACCGACGGGCTATCTCAAAAAAGCACCCTCAGACATTGCTCACGCCATGCACAAACCGCTCAAAGTGGTGAATCATGTGATTGAAGCCATGAAAACATGTGATCCCACCGGCATTTGCGCCGCCACGCTCGAAGAGTGCCTCAAGCTGCAACTGATGGAAAGAGATCTGTTGACGCCTGCTTTTGACACGCTTCTCAGAAAAATTGCCTTGTTTACGTCAGGCAAAATCAAGCAAAACGCCCTTGAGAAAGCCTGTGGCGTCAACACACAAACCTTATCAGAGATGTTGCACGTCATGCGCACGCTTGATCCCCATCCTGGCGCGCAGTTCCACCAAGAATCCACGCCCTATATTGTGCCTGAGGTGTATGTCTATATGAACAAGAAAACCGGTATATGGGATGTCAATTTTGTGCCCCATCTGAGGCGCCAGGTTCTCTTTGACAGCCAGTATTACAAAAAAATCAAAAGTCAAACCAAGGGGTCACACGACAGGCGCTATCTTTCCCAACAACTCAATCACGCGACCTGGCTTTGTAAGGCGTTGTCCCAAAGAAGCCAGACGCTTCTTTCGGTCAGTCAAGAAATTGTGAGAAGACAACAAAACTTTTTTTACCACGGCGTCACGTCACTGACGCCCCTCACCCTCAAAGACATTGCGCAGCCTGTGGGCATTCATGAAAGCACCGTCAGTCGGATTACTTCAGGAAAATATATATCCACCCCCCACGGTATTTTTGAACTCAAATACTTTTTCACTTCCAGCTTCGAAAATGTGCGCGGCCGGTCCATTTCGTCGGCAAGCCTCAAAAACACGATTCATCAGCTTATTCTCAACGAAAATCCTGAAAAACCCCTCTCTGACCTTGTGATCACAGAAATTTTGAACACCCAAAGCATTCCCATCGCAAGGCGCACGGTGGCAAAATATAGAGAAGCTCTGAATGTGCCGCCCTCTTTCCAGCGCAAACGCAACCGTCACTTTAAGGCATTGACCCCTGACACACGAAAAAAAAGAGGCACCACCTGTAGCGGCGACGTGTGAAACGTCTGCGCCTCTTCCACGGCCTGACGACACTGCGCCAAAAACAACGCCCATCCTTCAGGCGACAAACGACCCGCAATCGCTTGCGCAGAGGCATCTGTATTCTTTTTGGTATGCACATCAATCAAAAGAGAGGAAAGAAAATGCTCAAAATGCTCAAACAACCAGGATAACCCTTGTGATGACCAAAATCCTTGATAGGCAGGCAAAAACGGTGATTCAAAATCTGGGTGATTCGGCGGCAGAAGGCCCTTTTTCAAGAGCGTGTGATAAAGAGCAACCTGGTTTATCTGATCATCCTCTAGCAAAGCAAGGGCCTTTCCTAAACACCCTTTAGACAGGCGAAACAGATCTTTCACATCCAGATCAAGCGCTTTCAGCTGATGAAAACGGCACACATCTGGCCAAGATTGCAAAAACACATCCTCAGATAACGGGCGCAGATGTATTTTCTGACACCTGGAAAGGAGCGGCGCCGATAAAGGGCCTAGGGTGTGGGCGGTGAAAAAAAAAACAGTGCGCGAAGGTGGTTCCTCAATGATTTTTAAGAGTGCACTTTGCGCTGCGTAAGATAGGCCATCCATGCGCGGCATCAACACAAATTGCCAGGCTTGAGGCACAACGCGCACAGATCTTAAATGCACATGCATAAGCTGCACAGCCTGCATGGTTTGTCCCGCAGCCACAAAAAAAGATGGTAACACACCTTGACGCATTTGGTGTGCATGCCGAGGCCAAGACTGTGGATCTGTTGTGGCTTTGATATGCTCCCACACGCACTGCCGCACCCACGTTTTTTTGCCCACACCTTGCGGCCCCAAGACCAAGAAAGAACCCCTGTCCCTAGATGAGCACAAAAAATGTTGCATCATCTCAAGATGGGCTTCATGACCCACGCAGAAAGGAAAGATGTTGTCTTGCACGCTATGCCCAAAGGGAGTAACCTTTGTGCCAGCTTACCTTGTTTTCGGGTGATCACAAAGAAAAGCTTTGTAGGCACTATGCGCCATAAGCGAGGCATGACTGCCCACATACCCTCTTTTTTTGTGCAAGAAAACCACATGGTCCATGGCCTCAAGCCATGCTGCATCGCGGGTCACAAGAAAAACAGTCTTGTGCGAAGCGGGATCGAGAAATTGTTGCCTAATGATCAACGGACAATAGGACGTGAAGGTGCCATCATCAAGAAACAACAGATGAGGATCTTTGATCAAGACGCGCATCCAAAAGATAAACAGTTTTTGCGTGTAGGATAAATTAGACCCACCGGGCAACAAAACGGTGTCTAGCCCCTTATCAAAAGAAAGCAGCAATGATGGATCAAGCGCATTCACCATCCCATGCAATGTGTTTTCACGAAACGCAGCATCAAAAAGCATATTCTCTTTCAGCGTGCCCGAAAAAAGGGGGATATCGTCATTTAAAAAGCTCACACATGAGCGCCACACCACATCTTTGTGCAAAAAACAGGGATCATACCCCCCCACATTCACCACACCTGACGACGGCCTGTAGCTTCCCGCCATAAGATGAAGCAGCGTTGTTTTCCCTGAAATGGGTGGCCCCACAATCCCGACTTTATCTCCTGCCCGGAAAGAGGCATTGAGGTTGTCAAGAATGAGATGATCTCCTGAGCGAAAGGATACCTGTTGCCATGTCACATGGCCATTGCCCACAAACAAGGATGGCTGAACCTTGATTTGCGGCATATTGAGGAGCTTGACCAACCGTTTGAGTGCCCCTGATGATTGAATCATTTCAATGAAATTTTCTGTCAAACTGGTGACATACCCCATCACCGTCGTGGCATAGAAAAAATAGGAAGCCAACTGCCCGTAGGATAATTTTTTTTCATAAATTTCCTCAAACCCAAAGGCAAAGGAAGAGGCAATGGCTAGAAACCCGATAAATGAGGTGAGGGCAATGCTTTTTAAACGCCCTACTACCTGCACAATACCCACATGCAGCGAGTTTTGTGAGATACGTGTAAATCGCTGGGTTAAGGTGGCCAACGAAAAAAATCTAAGCGAAAAACCATAGCGCACAAACAGCTCCATGTGTGAACCTATGTCTGTCAGGGTTTTTTGATAGGCCTGAAAAATAGCCGACAGCATGGGCCGAAAATAAATCGACACCACCACCATCACCACAATCCAAAACATAAAAAACAACGTGAGGTCCTTATTAATGAGAAACAAGAAAAAGGTGGAGCCCACGGTGATGAATATGTTGCGGAGCGCAAGGGGAAAGCCATTGCTTAGGGCTGTCTCTAAAATGGCCTTATCATTGTTAAACCGCGTGTTAAAATCTGAGGCACTGAGTTTGCGGATGTGCAGCGCAGGGCAATGCAAAAATTTTTCAAAAATATGCACGCGGACATCTGAAAACACTTTTTCACTCACCCACGTCAGCAAATAAATACGCACATAGCTCGCCACAAAAAAAACAAAGGCAAGGGAAATCAGCAGCACAAAAATATCAAAGACAAGAAAGCCAACATGAGCATCGGCATCTTGGTAATGGTCCATCATCACACGCAACCCATAACCAAAATAAAGAAAACTCATGGCTGACAAAAAAATCATGCCCAGCACATAAAAACAAGTTCGCTTATAAGGTCGCCACAAAAACCGCGCCAGAAATCTGGAAACCGTTAACGATGGCTTGCCAAGGGTGTGCACACAAAAAACCGGCCAAAAGGATCAGACGTCTCTATGCAAAAAGGTTTCCACTTTTTAGGAAAAACAACATGTCATCAGAGAGGGGAGAATGAAAGACAAACGCCCCTCATGCGAGCAACATCAGACACACCGCCGACGATGTGAGAAAAGGTATAAACCGCGTTTGGTGGAGCCAAGCGGGATCGAACCGCTGACCTCTACAATGCCATTGTAGCGCTCTCCCAGCTGAGCTATGGCCCCACGTTCCTTCCAAGGCTACAAAAGGGCTGTGGGATTTGCAAGTAAAATCCTTAGGCGCCCGCCTTGGGCTTGGCCATGGCCTCCACCTGGATCCAACGGTCAAAATCTTTTTCAGAAACATAACCCAGCTGACGGTTCGCCTCTTTGAGGGAACAGTGGTGATCAAAGGCATAACGCGCCATACGCGCGGCTTTATCATACCCGATATGCGGCGTGAGGGCGGTCACCAACATCAGTGAATTGTGTACATGACGATCGATTTGATCTTGCTGAAAGGTGATCCCCTCAAGGCAATACTGACGAAGATTGTTCATACCGTTGGCCAGCAGGGTGATCATGTCAAACATGTGAGATACGATAAGCGGCTTCATCACATTGAGCTGAAGCTGCCCTGACGTGCCTGCTTGCGCCACAATAGAAGACAAGCCTTGTACATGCACACAAATCATCAGCAAAGATTCAATATGCGTGGGGTTAACCTTACCCGGCATGATGGAAGACCCAGGTTCATTTTGTGGCAACACAAGCTCACCCAAGCCTGCACGCGGCCCTGAAGATAATAATCGAAGATCCTGCCCCATTTTGAACAAATCTCCCGCCAACAAGGAAAGAGCCTGTCCCAAAAAAACAATGGCATCATGCATAGACATGAGAGAAAAAGGCGCAGGGTGCACCGTGAAAGATGTGTTTAGGAGGCGGGATAAATGGGTGGCAAAAAGAGAGGCAAACTGAGGGTGCGCGTTAAGCCCTGTACCCACGGCTGTACCGCCCTGGGGCAAGCAGGTAAGGTCTTGAACACAAATCATAATGCGTTTTTGAGACGCTTCAAAGGTATCCACAAAAGCGCCCCATTCATCCCCCAACGTTAACGGCGCTGCATCTTGCAGGTGCGTGCGCCCCACTTTGACCACAGATGCCCCCTTGCTTTGCTGGTCCTTCAAGGCATGAATCAGCGATGCAAGCGCAGGCAACAAGATGTCATGCACACCCCCCCAAAGCGCCACATGCATGGCTGTCCCAAAGGTATCATTGGTGGATTGACCCATGTTCACGTGATCGTTAGGATGCACAGGCGCTTTTTGCCCCAAGGGCTGGCCGCACTTTTCATTGGCTCTGTTGGCAATCACCTCATTCACATTCATGTGTGTGGCGGTGCCAGAACCTGTTTGCCATATACCCAAAGGGAAGTGGTCATCCCATGTGCCCTCAGCCACCTCAGCGGCGGCCTCTATGATCACCTTTGCTAGCTGAGGATCGAGCAGTCCAAGCTCTTGATGGGCCAAAGCAGCAGCTTTCTTAATCCATCCAAACGCATGAATCACCGGCAAAGGCATGACCTTGCCATCCACATAAAATTGTGTAAGACATCGCTGCGTGCTGGCCCCCCAATAGCGAGAAACGGGCACCTCTTGAAACCCACAGCTGTCCGATTCTGTGCGCATTGGTTCTGTTGTCTTCACCTGAGGGTCCTTTCTTGATAGAATGCTCATCGATGGTAACGAACTTCTAACGTCAAACCTAGAGCCTTTTATGAGCACCCTTGTGATCATCCCAGCGCGCTTGGGGGCCGCCCGGCTACCGCGCAAACCGCTGGCCCTTTTGCATGGTAAGCCCTTGATTCACCACGTGATTGAACAAGCGCACAAAGCCAACATCGGCCCTGTGGTGGTAGCGGTGGATAGTAATGAGCTCAAGGCATGCGTGGAACAGGCCGGCGGGCATGCCATCCTCACAGATCCCCATTTGCCCTCAGGGTCAGATCGTATTTATCAGGCGCTTGAAACGTTTGACCCGCAAGAAACCTTTACCCGCATTGTAAACATACAAGGGGATATGGCTGTGTTTCCTGCCCACAGGATAAAAGATCTTGTGGATACAAACCATTTTGACATCACCACAGCTGTGATCCCCCTAGACAAAGAGCGACAAAATAACCCGCATAACGTAAAAGCCGTGATCACACCCTCCGCTGTCCCGGGGTGGCACCAAGCGCATTATTTCAGCCGCGCACCTGTGCCTTATGGGGCCGCAACCATGTGGCACCACATGGGTGTGTATGTGTTTCACCGCCCGATCCTTAAACGCTTTGTCTCCCTGCCGCCTTCACCGCTTGAGCAGACAGAAAAGCTTGAGCAGCTGCGTGCCTTGTCGCAAGGGTGGCGCATTGGGGTCAAAACGTTGCCAAAAGAACCCTGGCTCAGCATTGACACCCCCCAAGACATTCACAATGCCGAGACTTTTTTGCGACAAAACGCATCCCCCCCGCCTCACACAGCTTCCAAAACAGTGGGTTAACCCAGGGGCTCTTGCGAACGCATGCGCGCCCGTTTTTCCCTTTTGTTTCTCACATATTTCTGCCAATAGCCCGGCATATCTTGAAATAGGCCCTGACGACATAGCTCATGCAAAATGGTGCGATAAGCCCCTTTGGATTCAAGATAATCAAATGCGCGGCGTCGGGATTCATCTGAACCTAACCGTCGACACTTCACCAACAAAAAACCATACATCTCAGCTGTGCGGCCCAAGGCGACGACCTCTTCATAAAAGGCGTCCACACGTTTTTGGACCATTCTTTTCTGGCGTGGGGACAAACCAGGATACCCCTCTTGCACCATCAACAAGAGAAAATCTCTCGCGGCCCGTGAAAAAAGCCATGCTTCTCGAATCATCAGCGTAAAGGCCAGCACAACATCGCGATCTTGTAAGGCAGGCGCTGAGGATCCACCCACAGTCTTGCCCTGTTGACCCGACATCAGCGAACACAGCAACCCTGCCCCCACCGACCCCATTTGTTGGTTGACCTTAGCTAGACGTGGATAATCTTGCGCCAACCGCCGCCGCATTTTTTTAGCCAAAAACAGAGTGTCAGATGACTGACTTCTCGCATATGCATCACGTTCTCCGCCACCTTGAGTATCCCGCTGTCCTTTGCCCTGAACCCATGATTGAGAGAGCAGACGGGCCAGCCTAGCCTCTTCACGAACGTCTACAGGCCCTTTTTTCAACACATACAAATGAACGCGCTTGAAAAGATCTTGATTGTCCGCCCCCTGCGCCCCAGGCACCCAAGCTGTAAAAGCTAAAAAGACAGAAATCAACCATAAACCCAAAAAAGATCCACACGATTTGCTAAAATTAAACACAAAACTTTTCCTTTTCGATGATAAAAGTCTTTTAATATACTATAAAAGTTATATTTTTATTTTTGTCAAACATTTTTGACATAAATAAAACATAAAAAAGAGAAAAAATGTGATGATCCTTTGAATGAAAACAAAAAGAGCCCACGTGTGAGCTCTCTTTTTTCTTAAGAAGATCAAAATGTTTCTTATCAGCGCCGTGCTAGGGCTTCCTCCATAGAGGGGCTACCCTATGTCTTACAGATCTTCTTCTATGGCATGGACCCCATCCACAACACCATGTTCTGCTTTATCAATCTCTCGTCCAAGCACACGAAGTAAAGACTTTTTGTGATGCTGAGGCAACCTTTTTATTGCAGTAACCAACGCCTGACCTTGTTTGCTCGCCGCATGAAAGGCATCGTTGACCCCATGTTGCACCTGACCCGCAAGCTGACCTGCCTCATGTTGGGCAGCACCGTACAGTTTCTTGCCCGCATGCTGAACCTGCCTTTGCGTCTTGTCATAAAGCTGACTCGCCTTATGCTGCGCTACGTCCCACCCGTGCTGCGCTTCTTTAACAAACATGTGATGCACATGTTGCGCATTCTCAGCAAAATCAGAGGCCGTGTGACGCATAGAGGCCATCATATGGGCACCTGCTTTTTCACCTTGTCGAAAGGCCTTACGGGCCCCTTTAGCCGCGGCTCCTATCATATCAGCATGGCCTTCTACCCTGCCCTGAACCCGTCCCAGCGCGTGCACACTGGATGCAAAGGCTTTATTGATCGCTTGCGTAACATGCTGCGTCCCTTGAGAACCGGCATAAAGGCCACTTGTGCTTAGCAAAAAAGCACCGACCATCCAACCTAAATAACGTGTTGTTTTCATGAGTTTTCCTTTTCCCTTCATCCTTTTTGTTATGACAATCCTAAAAATGCCTTTATAAGATAATTTTCTGCGTGCAAGATAAAAAAAGATTTAATATCAATGCTTTATTTTGTTTTTTTGACATGATTATGTCTTGAAGGCACAGATTTTTGGTGTTTTTGTTCCTGACGCGCCCATTCGGCTTTGGCTTTTGCAATGTTTCCGTGAACAGCTTGGGAAAGGGTTTTATGCGCTGCCTGCTCCCGCGCAACACGTGCTGCCAGCTCTTTTTCCACCTCTTGATAGAGCGCCTCTCTTCTTTTCTGGGCCTCACTCTTGGGTGTGGGGAGCCTGGCTGAGATGTGCCCCTTCCCATAATGCGTATTATGGCCACCAAACCACGCCACCCGATGAAGTGAGACACCATCAGCCACCAAGGAGCCACACATGCCCATACAAAAAATCCAAAAAAGGCGTGTTATGTGTGGCATCATCCCTTTTCCTTTCATACGCTCTGCGACCCCTCAGTGCTGGTGATCATCTTCTACTCAACCTAACCCGTGACATTCACGTTTTCGATTGTGACGTGCCATGCACGTTACGCTTGCTCCCCTACATCATTTTTATTGATGCTGATGTTTTTTGATCCACTGCTTTTCTTCTTCTCTGAATTTTTTCTGATCATTTTTCCGATCATTTCTTTTGCTTTTGCGTGACTCCAAACCATAGAGAACCTCCCATTTTTTCTTGCTAAAGAAACCGCCCCGTGCCCTATGGAGCGTTGCTTTGGGAGAGTCAGGGGTCAACACACTTGGCATGCAGGGCATCTGCCCTGTGGGGGGCATCAACTCTTCCGCGCCTTCTTCTGAAGACGGCATGTTCGGGGACATCGTGTGGGCACAGCCATCGCGTGGCCCCCAAGCACACACACAGCCCACCATCAAAGCGCCCATGACGCCATATAACAACCGTTGATACATGATCTCTCTCCTTTGTTGAGCTTTAGGCCTTATGACCCGCATGACCATGGCCATGTTTAGCAGAGGCCATGTGACCGGTGGCAGCTTCTTCCCGTGCCTCACGGGTATTGCCCTTAGACAACGATTCAGCCAACGTCAAAAACGCGCCATATTTTTCTTGCAGGCCATCCATTTTTTTCTTGGCCTTGTTGTATTCTTTGATCGCTTTTTCCCCACCCGGCACATGAGCCAATGACATGGCCGCCGCACCTTTGAATTTATCTACCTTTGCCAAAACTGCCTGACTTTTCTTCAGCTTTTGCGAAAGGTCATACGAGGTCTCAAGCATTTTTTTCAGCCGCGGCGAATGTTCCACCTTTTGCATCAACTTGTTACCAAATTTTTTGCTCAAGCCCGACCTTTCCGCCACCATGACGCCTACCTTAGCAATGGCCACGGGGTCACCGGCCCTTACGCCTTCATAAAGGGCATGAAATTCGATCAGTTTATCCACATAAGGCTTTGCCAAAGCGCCACCCGCATTTTCGAGATAGTGCGGATTGCCTGTTCTAATGGCTTTCACCACATAACCGCCGGCCTTAATTTGACTGGTGTAATCTTCCGTCAAAATGCCCAACGTCACACCGGCCACACCGTGGGTAAGGTTGTTAAAGTCATGAAAGGCGTTCTGCGCATCTTGGGTGACCTTTTTCATCATGTCTATGTCATGATGAATGTTTTTGAGTTTTTCCGCCTCGTGCCGAGCCTTGAGTAACGCTTGAGCTATGTTTTGGTTGGTGGTGTTGATGCCTTTTGTTGCATGATGTGTGGCAGCTGTGATTTGATTTTTGAGGCTTTGAAATTGATCCCCAAGATCTTCAACCCCCCCTTTCACTGCGGAAACGCCCTGATCAAAGCCTTTTTGTGTTTGATGAAACCCATGCTTAAAGGCATGCCTGGTGTCACCAATAATACCCCGGGCCCATCCATCACTGCCACTCATCAACAATGCCGCTGTGATCATCCAATAATATGTTTTCATGGCCTCTCTCCTGTCTTATACCCACTTCGTTCTATGCCTTGTGTGTTCGATGCCTTATGTGCTTTTCTTTTGCCTTTGGTGAAACGACCATCACCCGTCATCATTTTTATGCACATGTGCAAACCGACAGATCGCGCCCCGCGTTATTGAATGTGTTTTGTCTTTAAGCAGCTCCAGCAAAACAGCCAGCCTTTTGCCGTCATAGTTGGGAAAAAGGCTGTGCATTTTGAAGCCATGCTCTCCTTTGTTCATCATATTGATGACCAGCGCCTTCTCATCCACCACAAGGTTGTTGGCATCTCTGGCTAATAGAGAAAAAAAATGTTTGATTTTTGCAGCCTGCGGATTGTCTTTTTTGACTTGATCTGTGGACTTTCCATAACGAAGGCTCCGAGCCTCACCGTGGATGCCACCATAGCCATATTTTTTATAGGCCTTATCCACTTGCTGTTGAATGCTGTCGCGCACCATGGGATCGCTTTGGCAATACACCATGCTGACATAATAGGCCGCACTAGGAATCAACGCGTCTAAATAATCTTTCTGCAGCGCTGACTGCGCAAGACGTGGATTGTTTTCCACGCTGCGTGCATGTCTTTTGGCCTTGCCTCGAAAAAGGCGCACTTTTTTTGCCACCTGGTGCTCAAGGTGTTCAATATAATTGGCAGGCTTGCTAAACCCTGCTGCGCGCAATGCCTTGACAGAAACATACCCACCCGGCCCCACCACCAACAGCTCAGGATTGCCATGTTTAAATTCATGTTCAATACGATGCAGGGCCGAGGTGGTGCCTTTTTTGACGTCTTTTGTCGTTTTCTTAGCACCATGCTTGATTGTATCTGTGATGTGACGTGCATGGTCTCCCAATGAGTCAAAATCTTTATGGGCCTTATGGATCAAGTGGTGTATGTGGTGAAGGAGATGGTGCTTGCCATAACATGTGTGAACACAGCTCCCCTCCATGAATAACCCTAGGATCATGAGAATCATTTTCTTGCTATGCATAATCATGACATCTTAAAATATATCTTTATAAGATAATAATGGTGACAAGTTGTTGAATTTATATTAATTTTTGACAGAATTCACATGCGCAGCGCTTTATCCATCCCTTTATCAGAAAAAGATTTTACAAAAAAAACAATATAGATAAAAATTAATGTTTTTTATATTTTCAAGACGCACCAGAATTTGAAGATGGTGTCTTTGCCTTTTTTAGAACACTCAATAAAGAGAAGACAGCATAGTGTTTTTGATGGTGGACGCGTGATTATTGTGCGTGCTCACACATCAGGTGCTTTTTTCTTTGGTGCGTCTTGTTCTTTGTTTCGTTCATCTCTCTCACATCTATTCATCCTTGATGGAGTAAATATCTTATGCGCAAACATACATTCCTAGTGACGGCATTGATCAGCTTATCCCTTTATAGCAGCCATGCTTTGGGTCAAAACAAGAACAACCCTTTGGACGAGGCCGCCATCGAAACGCTTTCAAAAGGGCCCTACGAAATAGCTTGCAAGGTTATTGATGCAGAACGCAATAAAAAGACACCCCATAATCCCACAGAAATCATAAGCAGGGTAAGAAATGCAGGCAAAACGACTAAAGAAAAATCTCTTGCCGAATGTTTATTTGCTTACGCAGTCACACGTAGTGAAGAGATAAATTTGTTCATCAAAAATGGAGATTTCCATCTTCGCCTACCCAAAAAAGGGATTTGGTTTAGCTTAAACGCAGATAGCCTTCAGCAGAAGACGGTCATCCAAGCCTTGCAATCCATCCTTAAAAAAAATGCATTAACGGGCTTGACGAGAGATAAAAAAACTTTCTTAGGGGTCCGCTTCCCGCGGATATCACAAAAACGAGACGGGGATCGTATCGATTATAACGATCTTCCCAAGGTCATGGCCGTATTCGTTCATTTTGCTCAAGTAGGGAAGAACGAGCAGCTTACCTTCGAAGAAAAACTGAGTATTGGCAAACGCATGTACGGCTTTAAGGAAGAGAGTCTGCCAGACAATAACGTGTGGAGAAATATCTGCACGCGCCCAACAAACAAAGACATTTTCTCTAAGGAGGGCACGACTGCCACGCCCGAGAAAATACAAAACATGATTGGTGATCAAAGGGGTGCGAATCAAAAAACAACTGAGCAAAACACAACTCTTGAAAATGTCAAAGATGCCCTTGTGTTTACACAGGCACTCAGAAACCTTGAAATAAATAGGACTATTCAATAAAAACGTGACGTTCTTTCTGCGCGCTATGCGTAAGAAATCGTATCACGCTATTAAGACACAGGCGTCCCTGAGAGGTCACTTTCAGGGCGTCTTTTGTTAAAAGGACCAGCCCATGCTGTTCAAGGATCTCGACCTTTTCATGAGATAGATAGTCATGAAACGCTTTGATCTTGATCCCTTCTGTGAGGCGTAGACCCATCATAAGCTTTTCTAAGTAGTATTCATCACCAAAAAGTGGCACCGATGTTTCCGTGCCATGACCATGTTTTTCCACAGCTTCAAGCCAGGTTTGAGGATGGCGGTATGTCACCTCACGATAACGCCCTTGCTTATAATGCGGGCGACCATGGCTGCCTGGGCCAAGCCCCAACGTCGGCTGGAAGCGCCAATAGGCAAGGTTGTGCCGACTTTCTTCACCGGGGCGGGCATAGTTAGAAACCTCATAACGGTTCACACCTTTTTGATACCAAAAAGTTTCTGTTTCCTCATCAAAGGCCACTTCTATCCCCTCCTCAGGATAGGTCAACTCACCCCGCACATACCGTGGATAAAAAGCTGTGCCAGGCTCGAAAGTGAGTTGATAGCATGACACATGTGTGGGTTGAAAGTGCCAAGCCTGTATAAGCTCATGACGCCACATGTCGCCCGTCTGATCACGCAATCCATACATGAGATCAAAAGACATACGGGGAAAGATATCGCGCGCTTGCGCCAAGGCATTTTTTGCTTCTGCAGCGCTGTGCCCGCGCCCTAAAAAGGCAAGATGATCATCGGAAAAAGATTGAACACCTAGTGAAAGACGGCGAATGCCTGCATCATAAAAAGCTTGAAAACGACTCCTTTCAAACGTGGTTGGGTTCGCCTCCATCGTAATCTCTATCGCGTCATCAAAAGAAAAGAGGGTACGCGCAACATCAATAAGGTGAGCCACACCTTCAGGGGGCATCAATGAGGGCGTACCCCCTCCAAAAAAAATGCTGACAAGATGGGGGGGGTGATCAAAGCGCTGCGCTGCGCTTTTCATCTCTGTGATCAGCGCGCTGATGAAACGTTGTTCATCCATGTCACGATTTACATAACTATTGAAGTCACAATAGGGACATTTGGATAAGCAAAAAGGCCAATGGATATATAAAGACAGCGGCATGGGAGCGGTAAATCTATGACTGGGTGGACTAACGATTTGTTTTGTCATCATCTTGTTTAGTGAAAAAAAAACCTTTCTCCCTCAATAACAAAAGGCACACACATTTTCATCACCCTACGAAAAAAGACAAAATGACGTGCCATGCAAGAGCATAACCCAAATTTCTCACGACTGCTGCCTTTTTACCAGAGAGAGATGGCTTACCTGCTGAGAGTGGGTCAAGAATTCGCCAAGGCTTATCCACGGGCCGCACAAAGGCTTGAGCTAAGTTCAAAAGGGTCCTCAGATCCTCATGTGGAGCGCTTGCTTGAATCCTTTGCTTTTTTAACAGGTCGTCTGCAAATGGAGGTGGAAGATCATCAATCTTTCATCACCAACAGCCTGTTAAGCATTTTGTATCCCCAATTTACATCTCCCTTTCCTTCGTGCGTCATCACAAAGCTTAAGCCCAAAGATGGCGCCGGCGAGCTTTTTAAGGGGCGCGTAGTTCCAGCGCGCACGCCTCTCACCACCACATCCGAAGACGGGTCAACGTGTAAATTTCAAACCACCATGGAAAGCAAGGTTTGGCCCCTTGACGTCACACAAGTGATGTATGAGCGGGCGCAACGCTATGACATTCCTGCCCATAACCTCAAAACACCTTGGCTTATTCGCGTACGCATTGAATCCACACAAGGCTCTCTTTCTTCCCTGGATGTTGACGACCTTGTTTTCTATCTTGGGGGTGATATCCTCACGGCCTTCACCCTCTTTCGGTGGTTTAGCACCTATGATGTTCATCAAAACATGCCCCTCTTTTGGACGTCAGATCAGCCAGGAGCCGGCATGTTAACGGATGCTTTTTCTCCCATGGGGTTTGAAGAAAACCAAGGCATCCTGCCCAAAGTACACAACACATCCATGGCCCAGCAGTGGTTATGGGATTTTTTCCATTTTCCACAAAAGTTTTTATTTTTTAAAGTCAACCAGCTTAAGCCCGTTTTTCAAAACATCCACGGCCATTTTGTTGACCTGTTATTTCCTCTTCCCCCTAACAGCGCGCCTGAGCAATGGCCCCTTGTGGAGCAAAACATTGCACTGGGGTGTGTGCCGGCTGTAAATTTATTTCCCAAAACATCCGAACCCATCAAGCTTGATCACAAAAAGACACTCTATCGTTTGATTACAGATTATCGCTTTGAGGACACCACAGAGGTTTACAGCATTGAGAAAATCTCTTCCGCTACCAATCTTAACACGCCTGCCGAAACCATTGACCCTTATTTTTCTTATACACACCCCATCAAGAAAAAAAACAAGAGTGCCTTTTGGATGGGACACAGAGTCCAAACCATGCTCCCCAACACCCAGGGCACTGACATGCTTTTATCTTTCCTTGATTACCGAGTGGAAGAAGAGGATGACCAAGAAAAAGTGGTCTATGCCCATATGTTATGCACCAACAGAAATTTTGCTGAAAAAATACCTGTTCATGCAAATTTTGATGTGCAGGGAGATTTCGCAGGCCTGCATGCCATCACGCTTTTTAAGCCCACGCGTGTGGCAAAACCCAACTTATCGGGTGATGTCCAGTGGGATTTGATCAACCACCTTGGCCTTGATCATCTTGGCCTTTGTGCTCACACCAAAAGCACCATCCCCCTCAAGCGTTTGCTGAGCATTTATAACAAAGGTCATACGTCACTTGGATTTGCCATTGATGCCATTCAAGATATTCATTTTGAAAAAACTCTCTCTGCGTGGGGAGAAAAAGCCTGGCGCAGCTTTGTGCCCACCCTCATTGTCACAATGAAAGTTGATGATCAAAAAGCCAATACGCAAGGCTTTTTTGTATTGTGCACCATCTTAAAGGAGCTTTTTAAATCAACCAGCAGCTTCAACACATTGATGGAAACCAGGTTGGTAGGCTTGTCAGATAACCTGATCAAATGTTGGCCCGCAGAACCATGTATCGCCCACGTTCTTTAAAAACCCAACTTCTCAAAGCCCCCTTCACATTTGAATTTGCGCAAGCGGCCCATATTCTCAATCAACAATCCGACTCATCAACGCGCGCACCGCTTTTCTTCAGATCTGTCACCAATTTTTCACCAAGCGCGAGTGATATTCTCAGCATTAAGCCTGGCTCTTTATCCTCCCCTCACGGTCTTTTTATGACCTCCCCAGACAAAACCCAACCGACACATTCCCAGCTCACACGCACGGATATTTATGTCAACTTTTTTGGACTTTCTGGCTCCCATGGTCCCCTGCCTCTGGCCTATACAGAAAAAATTATTCACAACGCCAAACGAAAAGACACGGCGCTAAAAGATTTTTTAGACCTTTTTAATCACCGCTTGTTGTCCATCTTTTTTCGGATGAAACAAAAATTTTATCCTGTCTTAAGTTGGTCTGAACCCCAAAAAAGTTTTATTGGCCAATCCCTTTCAGCGCTCACCAGTTATCACCCCATTAAGAAAGAACTCTTCCCAGAACGATCTTTGCTCACGCTTGCACAAGCTTTTTGGAAAAAACCACACACCCCTGAAGGCCTGTGTCGCATATTAGCGCACCATTTTTCTGTGGCTGTACGCATCATACCGTTTCAAGGCGCTTGGTATGATATCCCCCTTCGGAATAGAGCTTCGTTAGGACACAAACACCACTCTATCCTCGGCAAAACCTGTGTGTTAGGCACGCGCGCGTGGTGCCAAGATCATGGCATGTTGATTTGTCTTGATATCCATGACGATGACCTTTTTTTTCACCTTTTGCCCGGTGGTAAATATTATCAAGAGGTTCACCACCTTATCACCCTCTATATAGGCACGCGTTTTGACTTTTATTTGTCACTCTCTCTATCAACCCCTTGTGCAACATCCTTAGGCCCCCAAAAAAGACCATGTCTTTTGGGGTGGACAAGCTGGATTGGGAAAGATCACAAGAAAAAAATGACAAGTGTCGTGCGAGTCAAACCTCGCCTTTCCTTTACGGACAATCAAGAATATACGTCATCTATCGTGTAAAAACCGGGTTTTTGATGAACCAACCAAGCCCCAAGGCGCAAGGCCCCTTCCGCAAATACCTCCCGGCTGAGCGCTTGGTGTGACAACACAAGGCGTTCCGCATGGGTAACAAAAGCAACCTCATGGTCACCAAACACATCCCCTTCACGCCATGATGTCATGGTGATAGGCAAAGGCTCAGACATCTCTTTTTGGCTGGCGTGCGCAGAGCAAGAAGCGCGGCCTTGTCTCACAGCCTCTGCCAACATGTTGGCTGTCCCCGAAGGAGCGTCTTTTTTATGCTGGTGATGGCGATCTGTAATCGTAACCTCAGCCTCACCCCCCAAACGGGAAGCAATCTGGCAAACGGCTTTTTTGAGCAACGTGATACCCAACGATGTATTGGCGGCATATAACAAAGGGGCTGTTGAGGCCAGAGGCCTCAACAGGTGCACAGGATCTTCCTCAAACCCCGTCACACACACAAGAAAAGGTTTGTGATACTGGGCGGCCATCTTCGCATGCTCTACAGCACACGAGGCGTGGGACACATCAATGATCACCTGTGCTTTTTCAAACACATGCTTTGGGTCGCTAAAGCTTTGGTCCATACCACCCGACGATCGAGACCACCCTCCAATTAAGGTGTAGTGTGGGCTTTCTTGACACACATGCTTAATCGTCTGACCCATTTTGCCTGTAATACCCAACACCCCTACCTCGAGAGGTGAGGCAGAGCTATCTGGATTAAGCGGCCTGCGCACAGCGTTCCATCCATTGCTCGAGCCAATGGATATGATAGGTTCCCTCATGGATCACTGGATCTTCCACAAGACGGCGATGAAGGGGAATCAACGTTGATGGCCCCGAAATGACATATTCCCCCAAGGCGCGCTTGAGACGCTGGAGGCATTCTGCCCGCGTATCGCCATAAACAATAAGCTTGGCAATGAGACTGTCGTAATAGGGCGGAACCTTATATCCTTGATATAACCCACTGTCCACACGCACGTGAGGACCACCCGGCGGCAAATAAGCCTCAATCAACCCTGGCGCCGGCATAAAAGTCTCAGGATCTTCCGCATTAATGCGACATTCCACCGCATGCCCTTTCACCACCACATCCTCTTGCTTCAACGATAAAGAGTCACCATAGGCCACTTTGATTTGTTCCTTGATCAAATCAATCCCCGTAATCATTTCTGTAACGGGATGCTCCACCTGAATACGGGTGTTCATTTCAATAAAATAAAATTGACCATCTTCAAACAAAAATTCGAGCGTTCCAGCCCCCACATACCCCATGTGTTTCATGGCTGCCGCAGCTTTCTCAGACAAGGCTTCAATCAGGGGCCGATCAATGCCAGGGGCAGGCGCTTCTTCCCAAATTTTTTGGTGCCGCCTTTGGACTGAGCAATCACGCTCACCCAAGATCAAGACATTGCCCGCCTGGTCTGCCAACACTTGCAATTCAATGTGCCGCGGTGTTTCTAAATATCTTTCTAAATACACCTCGTCAGAACCAAAGTTGGCAAGCGCCTCCGCACGTGTGAGACTGAGCATTTTAGCCACATCATCACCCTGACGCACAACCCGCATGCCTTTGCCGCCACCACCATGCACAGCTTTCATCAAAAAAGGATAGCTAAGTTTTTTGACACACGACGAAACCTCAGAGGGGGACGTCACATGTCCTTCCGATCCCGGGACCAACGGCAAACCCATGTCGTGAGCTGCTTGTTTAGCCCTGACCTTATGCCCCATCATCATCATATGCGCAGGACTGGGCCCAATAAAGGTGATGCCATGGTCTTCAACCATACGCGCAAAATCAGCGTTTTCCGACAAAAAACCGACACCAGGATGAATCGCGTCTGCGTTGGTCAACTCTGCAGCTGCTAGAATGGAGGTGGCGTTGAGATAACTCTCGCGACTAAGAGCAGGACCAATGCACACACTTTCATCAGCGAGACGCACATGCATAGCGTCCACGTCGGCCATAGAGTGAACAGCAACAGAGCGAATGTTCATCTCCTTAAGGGCCCTTAAAATACGAAGCGCAATCTCGCCCCTGTTGGCAATGAGTACTTTTTGAAACATCAGGATAACTCGATCTTCACAAGCAATTCCCCAAACTCAACAGGCTGTGCATTGTGCACGAGAATGTCTTGAATCACACCACTTTTTTGTGCTCGCAGGGGGTTCATAACCTTCATGGCCTCAATAATAAGAAGGGTTTGGCCTTCTTGCACCACATCTCCTTTTTGCACAAAAGGTTTCGCATTAGGTTCCGGTGCAAGGTAAACCATACCCACCATAGGCGAGGTGACCGAAAAGCTATTGTCAGGTTCCCCTTCCTTAGACGAGGATAACTCAGGTTTTGTAGGACTGACCACATGTGGCGGCTGAACGGTCACAATCTCAGCTGCAGGGGCCACTGTCATTGCTGTTGGTGATGGACGCACAAGGCGGATGCGCGTATCTCCCTTTTGATATTCCACCTCCACAAAGTCAGAATCGTCGAGGATCGTTTTCATCTCTTTAAATAGACTGCCAGGAGAAGACATCTTATGCACCACGGATATATACTTTTTCTTGTAGTTTATATTCTTTTGTGTCAAGATTCCAGCGTCTTGTTTTTTCCTATTTTTCAAATGGTTACCGCAATCAGGGATGTCTATGCCGCGCGTCTTTTTCTTTATTGTGTTGGGAAAGATGGCTTTCTTTTCCATTATGGCACCCCTGTCAGCAAAACACGTACAAAAACAATCCATCTCTTCTCACCCCATCAAAGCGAATAACAATGGCACACATACTGGGCTGAATCTTGTGTTGGAAAGCCTCATTTTTATGGACAATGAGACGTGGGGCTTTTGGCTGAACGGCGTTTATATTGACTCAACAGAAGAAGGAAGGCACTGGCTGAAAAAGCAAGGTCTTGAAGTAATCCGAGTTGAAGAAAAAGGTGTATTAATTGGTTTTTGCGATAGCAGAAAAACACGTTTCCTCAAGCCCTGCTCCCCAAACAAACGGAGCGTAAAAATAGAGAGACCCAAAAAAGGCAAAGGAAAGGCAGAGTCGCCCAAAAAGAAAAGACAGGTAGAAAAGGAAACAGGGACACTGGGCTTTTAGCCACACCAAAAACCAAAAGGGCTGGCAACGACCTACTCTCCCACGCCTTAAGACGCAGTACCATCGGCGCTAGAGGTCTTAACATTCGAGTTCGGGATGGAATCGCGTGTATCCCCTCCGCTCCAGTCACCAGCCCATCAGGTTTTTGCCCCGATCGACTTCCCCATATTCACCCAAAATCCCAAACATTGTCAAGCTCTTTTATGCAGGAAAAGATTATTTTTTGTACTTGTACGATATATACAGAGTTATCGTCAGAATATCGTCACTCTTCATAGATTTTTGTTAAAAAAAAATAACAATAATCAAGTAAATAAGTTATTTTTATTTAATAAAAATAAAAATAAAAGAATTATTAGACAAAATAACCAACCAACGGAAAATGAAGTAATGAAGAACTGCGCCCTTCTGTGTGCCTTAGGAACCCTTTCTTTAGGGGCCTACAATTTATCTGCAGCTGCCAATAAGCCTGGGTTTAACTTTTATGGTGGACTCCAAGCTGGTGGGGCTATGAACTTGAATGCCATTGACGAAAAGAACAATCAGACAGATTTGTCTTCAAAATACAACGCTGGTGCCAATGGTGGCACTGCCGGCATTTTTGGTGGCTTTAATTATGTTTTTCAAAACACCCTCTTTGCTGGTGTTGCTTTGGAAGCTGATTATTATTTTCTCAAACATAAATCAGAAATTCTTGCCCCTTTTGGCTTTACCCAAGGCAGCAAAAGAACCTTGGAAGTGCAGGTTAAAGAATCTTTTGGCGCAGACGTCACGTTTGGTAAAGTGCTTGATGGCGGATCCTCTGTCTTCTTGGGCATCGGTCCACGCCTGACACACATGAAAGCGCAGCAAAATATGTTTGATAACACTGACCCCTTGAAGGGCGAGGTCAAAAAAAGGGTGATGGGTGTTTCTATTTCTGCCGGCTTTGACGTGCCTTTGGACGATCATGTTTCCTTGGGACTGGCCTTGTCACATCAACGCTATGGGTCGATGACATTGGACGGACGCGATAATATGGGCATCACCACGCAATCCAAAATCTCCCCCTCCATCAGCAAAGCAGCTATTCGCTTAAAATTCAGCTAAGCTTGACACTTATGGCTTTGGAAGGCGCATCCCCCGGGGTGCGCTTTTTTTATGGCTCATTTCCTAATGCTGTGCGCACACGATCCAATGCTTGTTTCAAAACATCAAGATTATTACCATAAGATATGCGCAAATAGGGCGAAAGACCAAAAGCCACACCTGGCACGGTGGCCACATGCGCATAACGAAGCAGATAGTCTGCCACCTGTGTGTCTGTCTTGAGAGTCATCCCTTGAAAAGTTTTTCCGATCATATGATGACACGAGGCATACACATAAAAGGCGCCCCGTGGAAGATCACAACCAAAGCCCATCTGCTGAAGCTCACGCATCATATAGTCCCGACGCTCTTTGAGGGTCTGTCTTAAAGACGTAAGCCAGGCACTTTGGTCTGCCACAGCAGCTATGGCCGCTTTTTGCGCAATCGAACATGGCCCTGATGTTTGTTGAGATTGAATTTTAGTCATATTGTTAATCAAAGCCTTAGGTCCCGCAGCATACCCAATGCGCCAGCCTGTCATGGCATGAGATTTTGAAACGCCATGAATAATGAGCAGGCGCTCTCTTAAAAAGGGGGCCACGCGACCTAAGGAGGGCACCTCTTCTTCATAGGCAATGTCTTGATAAATATCGTCACACATCACCCACACATGGGGGTACTTGGCCAGCACATCGGCAAGATCACGCAGCTCTTTTTCTGTATAAACAGCGCCTGTGGGATTGTTAGGAGAATTGAGAATCAGCCACTTTGTTTGCGATGAAATCGCGGCCTCAAGAGCCTTAGGGGACAGTTTAAAAAAACGTTCTTCCTCCCCTTCGGCCATCTTCACGGTGCCGCCCACAAGCCTGACAATTTGAGGATAAGACACCCAATAAGGCACCGGAATGATCACCTCATCCCCAGGCGAAAGCGTCGCAAAAAAGGCATTGAAGATGGCTTGCTTCGCCCCCACACTCACCATCACTTCTGAAGGGTCATAACAAAAGCCCGATGTTGTTTCTAGTTTCTGTTGAATCGCTTTCTTCAGCTCGGCAATACCGCTGACAGGTGTGTATTTCGTGAACCCTTCTGCTATGGCTTGTATCGCAGCCTCTTTCACAGCATCTGGCGTATCCACATCAAGCTCACCGGCACCTAAATCAATCACAGGCACACCCTGTGCCCGCAAAGATCTCGCTTTTTCAGATAATTCAAGGGTGGGCGACGGCGGCAGATCTTGAACAGTTTGTGTAAAAAACATGATAGAGTTCCTTGTATGCTTATGACAGGTGCACCCTTTTTGCACCTGATCTGGTTTTTTGTTACCCTAAGTGGCGCAACAAATCAAAGCAAAAATCAGGCACCATGAGCGATATTCAATCAGACATCCAGAACCACAAAATTGTCCTTTATATGAAAGGCACACCCGACATGCCACAATGTGGTTTTTCAAGCTATGTGTGCGCCGTACTTAAACATTTCAACGTTTCTTTTTTGGCGCGCAATGTCCTCGAAGACCCCGCACTACGTGAAGATATTAAAACCTTTAGCAACTGGCCCACCCTTCCTCAGCTCTATATAGACAGCCAATTT
>CBFICL010000013.1:0-33056 GCA_965661165.1 uncultured Holosporaceae bacterium
ATCCACGCATACCCACACGCCAACACAACCCAGAAAAGACGGATATCTAAGAAATTTTTTAATGATGTCAATGACATGCGTGTTTTTTGACATAAAAACTTTCTTCATTGTGAATCAATACAGGGTTTTTTGCCAATAAAAATTTTTTAATCAAAGTAGGTCAACGCGTTTTGACAGCATTATGTAATGATTGACTGCTTTGTGACGGCCCTACTTAATGAATAGGGGCCTTAAATGAGGCCGCAGAAAGTGTGCACACCACCGGGGCGTGATCGCTGGGTTTTTCCCACCCCCGCGTGTGACGATCCACATGGGCGCTCTGCACGCGCTGGGCTACACCTGGCGACAGCAACAGATGATCAATGCGCAACCCCCGGTCTTCCTCAAACCCCCGGGTTCTATAACCCTCTTTATCAGGCTGAATCGTGCTCTGCGGCCTCGACCGCTTCCTGAACAGCTGCAGGCAAAACCTCCTCCTCAGCTTCTATCACAGGCTGCTTGGCCTCCGCTTTCATCTGGCTCATGACCCACCCTGTACCCACAAAAGGCAGGTGACCCACAATCACGCTTTCTTTAAGACCTGACAAGAAGTCAACCTTGCCCCACACAGCGGCTTCTGTAAGCACGCGCGTTGTTTCTTGAAACGAGGCCGCTGAAATAAACGACTGCGTCTGCAGTGAGGCGCGCGTGATCCCCTGGAGCACAGGCACGGCCTTAGCTGGTTGACGCCCTGCGTCTATCATGCCCTGATTGACCTTTTTAAACTCACGTTTATCCACCTGATCACCCACCAAATACAACGTACCACCCGGATCCGTCACCTCCACTTTTTGGAGCATCTGACGCACAATAATTTCGAGATGTTTATCATTAATACGTACACCCTGAAGACGGTAGACTTCTTGAATTTCACGAATCAAATACGTAGCCAAAGATTCCACACCCATCACGCGCAAGATATCTTGCAACACAGGACTGCCGTCCACAATCACCGTCCCGGCTTTGACATGATCACCTTCCTGCACCAACACATGGCGACCACGAGGCACAAGATATTCGACAGGTTGCTTTTCTTTATCATCCGGCACCACCAAAATACCACGCTTGGTTTTGTAATCTTTACCAAACTCAATCCGCCCGGCACACTCACTGATCACGGCCGGATCTTTGGGACGACGGGCTTCCACAAGCTCGACGATTCTTGGCAGACCCCCGGTAATATCGCGGTTCTTGGAGGTTTCTCGCGGCAACTGCGCCAACACATCGCCCACGTTAACTTCTGCGCCATCCGACACCTCAAGCAAAGCATCTGCCGAAAGGAAGTAGCGGGCTTCTGCCCCATTAGAGAGCACCAGCGGTTGCTCGTCCTTATCACAAATGACAATGCGCGGACGCAAGTGGTTACCCTTAGAGGTTTGACGCCAATCCAGCACCGTGCGCTTAGGAATGCCTGTGGTTTCATCAATGATTTCCCGAAACGAGACATCTTCTTTCAAGTCCACAAACCTGACAAAACCACCCTTTTCTGTGATGATCGGCATGGTATAAGGGGCCCACTCCGCAAGTTTGTCGCCCTTTTTCACCTTCGCATCATGAGAAACCACCACATGCGCACCATGGGGAAGCTCATACCGGGCCAACTCTGCGCCCTCACCGTCCACAAGGCATACATCCATAGAACGCGCCACCACCACAATATTTCCTGCAGAATTGGTGACCGTATCTTGCACCTCAAACGCAATGCGACCATCGTGAGAGGCTGTCACTTGAGAATCTTCCGCCGTTTTTTGTGCCGCCCCACCTAAGTGGAAGGTACGCAAAGTAAGCTGCGTCCCCGGCTCACCAATGGATTGAGCAGCGATCACGCCCACCGCTTCCCCCACAGATGCCCTGTGGCCACGGGTCATGTCACGCCCGTAACACTGCGCACAAATCCCTCGCGGAGCTTCGCAGGTCAAAGCTGAACGTATTTTCACAGCGTCAAGCCCCAAAGGCGCCATGCTTGCCAGCACCTTTTCATCCACCATGGTGCCCGCTTTGACCACCACATCACCGGCTTCGTTTTTCAGATCTTCCGCCACCACACGCCCAAACAGACGGTCTTCCAAGGACGTGAGCACTTCACCCCCCTCCACAACCGCTTGGACCAAAATACCTTCTTGCGTGCCGCAATCTTCCATAAAGACCACACAGTCATGGGCCACATCCACAAGACGTCGCGTTAAATATCCCGAGTTGGCCGTCTTCAAGGCCATATCTGACAAACCTTTGCGCGAACCGTGGGTTGAGTTGAAATACTCAAAACCCTTAAGCCCCTCAGCAAAGTTAGAGGTAATGGGATATTCCAAAATATCGCCCGAGTGTTTGGCAATCAGCCCTCGCATGGCGGCAAGCTGACGCATCTGGGCCACAGAGCCTCGAGCACCTGAGTGCGCCATCATATAGATCGCATTCATATGGTCTGGGGTTGTATCTTTAGAGAGATTGTTGAGCATGGCATCCACCACCTTCTCTGTGCAATCACCCCACGCGTCCGTCACTTTGTTATAGTGCTCACCTTGCGTAATCAACCCATCAAGGTATTGTTGACGATACTCACGCACCAATCCCCATGTGTCTTGAATGAATTGTTCCTTTTCCTTCGGCACAATCAAATCGTCTTTACCAAAAGACACACCTGAGAGCGTGGAATATTTGAACCCAAGAGCCATCAGATCGTCAGCCAAGGCCACCGTGGCTTCTTGTCCACAGGCGCGATACACGCGCTCAATCAACGCGCCCACATCAGCCGAGGTCATGACTTTGTTGATGAGGTCAAAAGAAATATCCGGATGCTGAGGCAAAATTTCACCCAAAATCACGCGCCCAGGCGTGGTGGTCACCATACGCCCTGACGACAAACGCATAGAGATCAGCGTATGCAAATTGACTTTCTTAGCAAAAAGGGCATGCTCCACCTCGGGCACAGAGCCAAAACACGGCAAGTCGCCCTCTTTTTCTTGCTCAGCCAACGTCAAGTGATAAAGACCCAGTACCATATCCTTAGACGGGATAATCACAGGGCTGCCATCGGAGGGGCTGAGGATATTGTTGGTGGACATCATCAAGATGCGCGCTTCAAGCTGCGCCTCTGTGGAAATGGGCACATGCACAGACATGGTGTCACCATCAAAGTCAGCATTAAACGCCTTACACACCAGCGGGTGCAACTGAATCGCCTTGCCTTCCACCAACACGGGCTCAAAGGCCTGAATACCTAAACGGTGCAAGGTGGGTGCACGGTTAAGAAGCACAGGGTGCCCCTTCACCACCTCTTCCAAAATGCCCCACACTTCGGGACGTTCTTTTTCCACAAAGCGTTTAGCAGCCTTGACCGTAGGGGCAAGACCATATTTTTCAAGGCGGTTGTAAACAAACGGCCTAAACAGCTCTAAGGCCATTTTCTTAGGCAAGCCACACTGGTGAAGTTTGAGATGCGGGCCCACCACAATCACAGATCTGCCCGAATAGTCCACACGTTTTCCCAAAAGGTTTTGACGGAAACGACCGTTCTTCCCACGCAGCGACCCCGACAAGGATTTAAGAGGCCTTTTGTTCGCCCCCACCACAGGACGCCCACGCCGCGAGTTATCTAAAAGGGCATCAGCAATTTCTTGAAGCATGCGCTCTTCATTGCGGATGATGATAGACGGCGCTTTTAACTCATAGAGTTTTTTCAAGCGGTTATTACGGTTAATCAAGCGACGGTAAAGATCGTTGAGATCGGCTGTCGCAAAACGGCCCCCATCAAGGGGCACAAGCGGACGAATCTCAGGTGGAATGACCGGAATGACATCAAGCACCATCCACTCAGGACGTACGCCCGAAGACAAAAAGGCGTTCACCAGCTTTAAGCGCTTAATGATTTTCTTGCGCCGCACCTCAGAGTTGACAGAATCCAGCTCATCCATGAGTTCTTGACGTTTCTGCGGCAAATCAAGTTGCATCAACAGCTTTTTAAGGGCCGCAGCGCCCGTGAGGGCTTCAAAATTTTCCTCGCCATAGTCTCTCTCGGCCTCCACAAACTCTTCTTCAGAAAGAATTTGCCGCGGTTTAAGCGGTGTGAGCCCGGGCTCAATGACAATATAGGCCTCAAAATAGAGGATTTTATCCAACTCTCTTGTGGTCAGATCAAGAAGCGTACCGATACGGCTGGGCAACGACTTGGTAAACCAAATATGCGCCACGGGAGACGCCAGCTCAATATGGCCCATACGCTCACGACGCACGCGAGACAACGTGACTTCCACGCCACATTTTTCACACACAATGCCGCGAAACTTAATGCGCTTATATTTGCCGCACAAACATTCATAATCCTTCACAGGGCCAAAAATACGTGAGCAAAACAATCCATCCCGCTCAGGCTTAAAGGTGCGATAGTTGATGGTTTCTGGACGTTTCACCTCACCATACGACCAAGAGCGCATTTGCTCTGGGCTGGCAATAGAGATACGGACCGCATCAAAGTCTAGCCCCATGGTCTGTGACACATCTTTTTTTGGAGATGGTTTAAGCTGGCTCATTGACACCCCTCACTCTTGATTCTTTTCAACACAAAAACGCTCATACTATTCAGCTTTTTCAGCATAGGCCTTGGCCTCATTTTCATTCAAAAACTCCATGTTTAACCCAAGCGCCCGCAGCTCTTTAACCAACACATTGAACGAGGCCGGCACACCACACGAAAAGCGTGTGTCCCCTCTGACAATGGATTCATAAGCATTGGTTCGCCCCTCGGTGTCATCAGACTTAATGGTCAACATTTCTCGCAAGGTATAGGCAGCGCCATAGCCTTCAAGGGCCCACACTTCCATTTCACCCAAACGCTGACCACCCAAATTTGATTTACCACCCAAAGGCTGCTGGGTGATCAAACTGTAGGGCCCCACAGAACGAGCATGCATTTTTTCATCAATCAAGTGGTGAAGTTTGAGCATATACAAAACACCCACCGTCACCTTGCGATCAAAGGGCTCACCGGTGCGTCCATCATAAAGGGTGGATTGACCCGAGGTATCCAGCCCAGCCACATCCAAGGCCTTGCCAATCCCTTCCATTTTAGCGCCTTCAAACACCGGGCTCATCATGGGCACGCCGCCTGAAAAACCCACCGCCCATGTCAGCAATTCTTCAGAGGAAGCTTTGTCAATCTGCTTCACCATATCATGGCGCGGGGCCAAAGCATAAAACTCTTTCAATAAGGCCCTTAACCCCTCAAAATCGAAGGTTTCAGCATCCACCTGCGACGCTAAGAAAGATGATAAACGATGGCCAAGCCCTTTGGCCGCCCATCCTAAGTTGGTTTCAAACACCTGCCCCACATTCATACGAGACGGCACACCTAACGGGTTAAGCACCATGTCCACCGGCGTTCCATCTTCGAGATACGGCATATCCTCCACAGGCAACACCTTTGAGACCACGCCTTTGTTACCATGGCGCCCGGCCATTTTATCCCCGGTTTGAAGCTTGCGCTTAATCGCCACAAACACCCGCACCGTTTTGAGCACCCCCGCCGGCAAATCATCACCGCGACGCACGCGCTCCACTTTCTTTTCAAAGCGCTCATCAATAGCTGTAAGCAAGGGCGCCAGGGCTTCATAACGCGCTTTCACACGCTTTGACACATCACCTTTCACAGGCAGCTTGGCCAACACAGACACAGACAAAGGCGCCAATACCTCAGCTGTCAATTTCGTGGATGCCTCAAGGTTTTCATGGGCCGCCGTCAACACCTGCCCTTCCAGCAAAGCTCTCAGCTGCACCGCAAATCCATATTCAAGAATGGATTTTTCAATGTCACGCTCCTTAATCAGCTGCTGAATTTCCATGTTACGAATGGCCATAGAGCGCTCATCCGCCTCAACGCCCCGACGCGAGAACACACGCACATCCACAACCGTGCCCGAAGCGCCCGCCGGCATCTTAAGGGACGTATCCCGCATATCCACAGATTTTTCGCCAAAAATGGCGCGCAGCAACTTTTCTTCCGAGGTCATGGGGTTATCACCTTTTGGTGTGACCTTGCCCACCAAAATATCACCGGCTTTTACCTCAGCGCCCACATACACAATGCCTGACTCATCCAACCGGCCCAACATTTCTTCGCTGATACCTGAGATATCCCGAGTGATTTCCTCACTGCCCAATTTTGTATCACGAGCACACACTTCATATTCTTCAATATGGATAGACGTGTAGGCGTCATCCTGCACCAATCGCTCAGAGACAATGATGGAATCTTCGAAACCATACCCATTCCACGGCAAAAAAGCCACCGTCACATTGCGACCCAATGCAAGCTCACCCTTATCTGTGGAGGGACCGTCTGCAATCACCTGTCCGGCCGTTACACGATCACCTTCCCGCACAATGGGCCGTTGGTTCATGCATGTGCCATGATTGGTTTTTTGAAATTTAGACAAAGCATAGATATCCACGTTGGATGCCTCACCTGCCGTCACCTCGTCACCCTCTTTGTGCTCGATATCCGCCAACACCACAATAGAGGTGGCATCCACCTGGCTCACCACACCTGCACGACGGGCCATCACCACACAGCCAGAATCCCTGGCCACCACACCTTCCATGCCTGTACCCACCAGTGGCGCTTGAGGCTTTAAAAGCGGCACAGCTTGTCGCTGCATGTTAGCACCCATCAAGGCACGTGAGGCATCATCATTTTCCACAAAAGGAATCAACGCCGCCGCCACGGACAAAATTTGCTTAGGGGACACATCCACAAAGTCAATGTCCTCAGGGGCCGTCAACACATATTCACCGTTACGACGACAACTCACCAAATCTTCAGTCAGTTTGCCATTTTCCAAACGCGGCGCATTACCCTGAGCAATGGTGTAAGAACCCTCATTAATAGCCGATAGATACACCACTTCATCTGTGACATGACCATCCACCACACGCGCATAGGGCGTTTCAATAAAACCATAATCATTCACCCGGGCATAAGATGCCATGGAGTTAATCAACCCAATGCTCTGCCCTTCTGGCGTTTCCACAGGACACACACGGCCATAGTGAGTGGGGTGAACATCGCGCACCTCAATACTGGCCCGATCTTTGGCCAGACCGCCCGGCCCCAAGGCTGACAAACGCCGCTTATGGGTCACCTCTGACAAAGGATTGGTTTGATCCATAAACTGAGAAAGCTGCGAGCTGCCAAAAAAATCTCTCAACACAGCCGTGAGCGGCTTGGCATTCAACACATTTTGCGGCACCAAATCCTCAGCATCCAGGTTGCTCATACGTTCCTGGATGGAGCGCTCAAGACGCAACAAGCCCAACTGGTATTGCCCCGACAACATTTCACCCACCGCGCGCACACGACGATTGGAAAGACTGTCAATGTCATCAATGACGTCACGGCCATCACGCAAATCAAGTAGCACCTTCACAATGCCAAAAATATCTTTTTTAGATAAAAAATGCTGTTCTTCGGGCACATCCGTTTTAAGACGCGCATTCATCTTAATACGCCCCACCGCCGAAAGATTATATCGCTCAGAATCGAAAAAGAGGCCATAAAAAAGAGCCGCCGCCGATTCAAAGGTAGGTGGATCCCCCGGGCGCAAAATACGATAAATTTCAAACAACGCTTCCTGGCGAGAGTTATTGCGATCTGACATCAAAACGTCTCGCAAATAGCTTCCACGCTTGACATGATCAATATTCAACACGCCAACACGGGTAATGCCTAACCCCGCGAAATTATCAAGAAGTTCAGCGGTAATTTCGTCCCCCGCCTCTGCATACACCTCACCGGTGGCTTCATTCAGAAAATCTCTGGCCAAATAATGCCCCACCAAGTCTTTCTTTTCAAACCTCAAAGTGTTAACGCCAGCATCCACAAGCCCCTTGATGGTAGCCTTTGTCATTTTTTTGCCTTTGGCCGCCAGCACATCCCCCGTCTTGCCATCAATCAATGGCTCAGAGAGCTTCACGCCACGCCACAAATCAGGCACAAACGGGCATGTGGCATGATCGCCCTCAAGCTCGTAGGTCAATTCATCATAAAAAGCATGCAGGATATCTTCCCTGGAAAACCCCTGTTGCGATGACACGCCCTCAGCACCATCCACATCAGACAACGCCATCAACAAGGTGGTGACAGGGAACTTACGCTTCTTATCAATGCGTACATAAAGCATGTCTTTGGCATCAAACTCAAAATCAAGCCACGACCCGCGAAACGGGCGCACGCTCGCCGAAAAAAGGTGCTTGCCCGACACATGGGTACGGCCGCGATCATGGTCAAAAAACACGCCTGGAGACCGGTGCATCTGAGACACCACCACCCGCTCAACACCGTTGATCACAAAGGTGGCATTTTTGGTCATGAGGGGAATATCGCCCATATAAACATCTTGCTCTTTGATGGATTCGATGGCGCGGTGACCTGTTTCTTCATCCACCGACCACACTACCAAACGAAAGGCTACACGCAAAGGCGCCGCATAGGTGGCCCCCTTTTTGCGGGCCTCACATTCATCATATTTAGGCTCTTCAAGGACATAGTGGCTAAACTCTAGCTGCGCATGACCTGAAAAGCTTTTGACAGGAAAAAAGTCTTGGAAAATGGCCTCAAGGCCTTCCCTCTTCCTTTTTTTAGGATCTACATCCTTTTGCAAGAACCAGTCATAAGATTTTTTTTGCAATTCCACAAGATTGGGGAGAGAAGCGATTTCTTTGGCATGAGCAAAACTCAGCCGTGGTAGCGGAGAGGGCAACGACATTCCTTTTCCTTTGCTAAATAACACAAATGGCAGACACGCGCCGCCACGACACAACAACCCGGTGAACCCCTTGTTTTAAGACACAAAAGGCCGAAAAAACCCGTTCTGAAAAAGAGAGGGAATGTCTAAAAAGAGGTCGCATAGTTATCTATCTTAACGATTCTTTTTCATTTTTCAAGAAGGCCGTAAAGTAATTTGTATTTATTTTTTTGCAAAAAATCCATGCCTTTTTTCTGGGCGCATAATCAACCCCTTGAACGTCCATGACCTCCCAATTTAAGGTGTCTGCACAATGCGCCAACTCACCCGGCGTTAAAAAAGCCTCCCAGGCATGGGTGCCTTTGGGAATCCACCCCAGCACATACTCTGCCAGCCCAATGGCCTTGATGGCCGACGCCACCGTGCGATTAAGAGTGGACAACAAGCAAATCCCCCCCGGCTTGAGAAGGTGGTCAATATCAGACAAAAAACCTAAGGGGTCCTCTGTATGTTCAATCACTTCAAACGCCACAATAAGATCAAACGTGGTGCCCGGGTGCTGCTTGCGATATGCAGCAAGAGACAACGCATGATAGGTGAGATCGAGCCTTCCTTTTTCACCCTCCTCTTTCGCCCCCACCTTTACCCCGGCTTTTGCTTCCTCTTCAGCCTGGCGCGCGCGCGCGGTATGCACGTTTTGGGGCAACGCATCAAGGCCTGTTACATGTGCGCCTTGTCTGGCCAGCGGCTCAGCAAGCAAACCGCCCCCTGCGCCAATATCAAGCACATGCACACCTTGAAGCCACGGGCGCACCAGGCTCTTTTCCGACCTCTTTTGATGTTTGGCCCACATCGCACGCAGCCAGGATAGCCGAAGCGGCGTAAGCGCGTGCAGCATGCCGAAGGGCCCTTGCTCATCCCACCACGCCTCCGCATGATCATGAAAGGTTTGCTCACCAATAATTCTTGCCATGTGCCCTGTTTTCTGAGTAAAGTTAAGCAGCATTATGGGGTCTCTTGTCCCCCTCGCATACTATCACAAGAAACCATAAAAAGATGACGTCTTCAGAAAAAGCAAGTTTGGTGGTCAAAAAATTTGGAGGCACATCCTTGGGCACGCTTGATAAGATTGCTCAGGCCGCTGACCATATTTTGTCTTTTGCCCAGCACAACAGACCGCTTATTGTGGTGACCTCGGCCATGGGGGGCGTGACCGATCAATTGTCTGATCTGGCAATCCCTCACTTGGGGTGTGCCAGCGCCGAACACGATGCTCTCCTCACCTCTGGCGAGCACGCCACGGCGGCCCTCATGGCGCTTTGTTTGCAAAAAGCCGGGCGAAAAAGCCGTTCTTGGCAGGCGTGGCAAATTCCCATCGAAGCCACCACCGAACATGGCGATGCGCGTATCACGCATATTCACCTTGATGCGCTCCACGCTTTTATGGACCAAGGCGGCATCAGCATCGTCACCGGTTTTCAAGGCATCACAAAGGAAAAGCGCGTGGCCTCTTTGGGGCGGGGCGGCTCAGACATCACGGCCCTCGCGCTGGCGGCGTGGTTTAAGCGCACAAAGCGCTATCAAGAAACCGTATGTCATATACACACCGATGTAGAAGGCGTGTATACGGCCGACCCCCGCGATGTGCCTCAGGCCCAGCAATGCCCTGAGCTTGATTATGACACCATGCATCAGCTTTCTCAAAAAGGGGCTTATGTCTTGCACCCTCGCTCTGTGGATTATGCGCGCCAAGAAAATATCCCGATCTATGTCCGCCTCGACACCAGCGCGAAACCGGGCACATGGGTGAGAAGCACCTGCAAACAGCGCCCGCCCCTGTTGATGGCCAAGCAAAATGACTGGGTGGCACTCCCCACCCCTTCTGGCGTGTGCGCCTTTACCCAGCACCTGGCGCGCACCCATCCCCATGCCTGTGTGGTGATGGAAAAAGAACAGCACACCTTGATGACACGGCCGTTGTGGGCGCAAAACAAACATATGTTTTCTGCGGGTTCCGCACCCCAAGAACAGGCCTACAGCTTGCTTTCTTGTTTCACAGAAGGTAAAAAAGAGGTGTGGCGTGCGTGCATGGATGACCTCCACGCGCGCAGAGACATTTATATACGCGAGTCTATGAAAGAAAACAACGAACGTGGCCCGTTATGGTCCCTCTTTTTACCTACGGCCCAAGCGGCTGACACCATGACCTCTTTGCACGCGCGCTTCTATCCACACACACAAGAAGAACAATCTGACATTTTACCCCATGCTTGAAACTCTCTATCCTTTTCTTCACAATCACCCTCAGGCCTGGCGCACCCTGGCCTCCACCTGGAAAAAGGGAACCGACTTTCTGGGCACACCCCTGGCCCTTTTGGGCGGCGCCATGACGTGGGTTTCGGATGCGCCACTTGTCGCTGCCATGTCGAATGCCGGGGCTTTTGGTGTGTTGGCCTCGGGCGCCATGTCTCCTTCTGAGCTACAAAGCATGATTCAGCAAACGCGCCACAAAACAAAAGCACCTTTTGGTGTGAACCTCATTTTGATGCATCCCAAGCTTGAAGAAATGATCGACGTTTGCCAGCAAGAAAGGGTTTCCCATGTGTTTTTTGCCGGCGGCCTTCCGACGCGTGAGCATATGAACCGCGTAAGCGCCTATGGCGGTAAGCCCGTGGCTTTCGCGCCCACGGTGGCACTGGGGAAGCGCCTCGTACAAGCTGGCGCTGAGGCTCTCATCATTGAAGGCACAGAAGCCGGCGGGCACATTGGTCCTGTGTCGTCTTCGGTATTGGCGCAAGAAATTTTGCCGACCATCACAGACGTGCCCGTATTTGCCGCGGGCGGCATTGGCAGTGGGGCCATGGTGATGAGCTATCTCCACATGGGCGCCGCGGGGTGTCAGTTGGGCACGCGCCTTGTGTGCGCTGAAGAGTCCTCCGCTCACCCTGATTTCAAACGTGCCTTCATTCGCGCCCATGCCCGGGATGCGGTGGTATCGCAGCAGCTAGACCCCCGTTTTCCTGTGATTCCTGTGCGCGCCCTCAAAAATAAAGGGATGCAGGCGTTTATGGACAAGCAAAAAGACGTTATCGCGCGTTTCGACAAGGGCGACATCACGCGCCAAGAAGGCCAGCTTGAGATTGAACATTTTTGGGCGGGCGCCCTCAGGCGCGCTGTGTGTGAGGGGGATGTAGAGCACGGCTCTCTTATGGCCGGCCAAAGCGTGGGACAGGTGCGCGCCATCGAACCCTTAACAGACATTCTCGCTGCCCTCTTAACAGATATGCTGGCCGCCCTTAACGCCCACCCCACCCAAGCGGTCTAACCACCGCAAAAGCCTCATGCAACATGTCGATTTTTGATCACAGATGGGCCCGTTGACTTTGTTTTTGTTGACAAAAAGACACAAATGTCTTAGCCTTAGGACTCTTATCTTTACGTTTTTTGTTAAGAAGGATAGATCATGGTCTGTTTGTGTACTGATAGAAGAAAAACCGCTCGCGCTGGACTGAGAGACGCCTGCTTAAGACTGGTGTGGGTCAGCGTGGCCAGCACCATGATGGCCTCACAAGGTTGGGGTATGAACGCCCCTGACAGAGAAACAGAGCCTTCGTTGGCACCCTCGGCACCGAGCACACCACCCGTGCAGCGCGTGCCAAGACATGGGGGGGGGCTGATATGCCTGTGTCAACACCTTCGCCTTCCAGCCTTTCTTCCCCTGCCACTGCAAATCTGTCAGCCTCGATGACGCCAGCCGCGGACATATCCCCAGTAACCCCTCACCGCTTTTATCCTGCCAGTCCCTATCCCTCTGACCTACCTTCCGTACTTCCCCCTCCTTATCCTGTGCATAATGTTGCTTCAGATCGCGATGATGAGCAGGCAGGAGCAAAGCCAGCAGCTGCAACCCCATCTGCACACCCTAAGCTTGTAGAAGTTCATGATCTGTCATCTGCATCATTTGCGGTGCCACACCCTTTTGAAAAAGATATACCCTTTGCCCCTGGACAACCTAGTAACCTCTTTATTCAGGCAAGATTAGCGTTCACAACAAAAATTCCAGAGACAGTCAAAGCGCTTCAAGGTGCGCACATCCCCATAAACCGTCTTTTTGCAAGGGATGAGAACCTTTGTCTTCTAGACGGGCAGCCTAAGCATGTCTCATTTTTTGACTTTTTTATTAGTGGACTACCTTGTAAAAAGGAGGAGGTTTTGGCTAGCCACGACGTCATAGCGCGCAACGTTCAAGAGTATATTTTCTCACAACAAGATCATTGGTTACCTAACGCATACCAAGAACCCTTTTCTGTGAAAGAGAGCACAGACGAGACATATAATGTCATGATAGGCATCTGGAACTATCCTGTGGGCATCGTTGACGATGATTCTTCTTCAGTAACGTTTTGGAGATATGTACACATAAGATACAACATCCCGCTTGTTCAGGACGGTGATTCTCACGACGTCCGGAAACTTGAGCATGATTATTACATCTTGCTTCCCCACCCCCAACTTAAGAAGATAGATCTGTAACCCCGCATAGATGTGCCAAAAAAGGAGCACGCATAAAAAGCAGGCCTTCGATGCCACGGAGACAAGCAGCAAAGGCGCGCCCGTGGTCCCCAGTCCTGCCTCTTGCGCCCCTGTCTTGCCGTCCTGCCTTGCTCCTTCACCTTGGGTGGCCAACAGGCCCAACGTGAAACATAGGAAAATGAGCACGGGGCGGCCACTGCGGTTTGCCCCCAAGGACATTTTGACCCTGCGCGCTCTGCGCAGAGGCGTTGAACGGAAATGCCTTCGGACAACTGAGCGCTAGCCCCCCTAAGAAACGGCGGCGCGCGCCTTTTTTTGTGAGCGTTTGCAAAGGTTAGCGTTTTTTCTGACGCATGAAGGCCGGCATATCGTCTTCATCCACAGTCATGTCTTCGGCAGGCGCTGCGCCGCCAGAAGCGGGTTGCGGCACCACCGCTTCTTCAGAGGCAGCTGCCTCTTTCTTGGCGCTTTGACGACGCATGCCCAACCGCTCCAGCAAACTAAACGCGCGGCGCTTGGTTTGGGAAGCTTCAGGCGCTTCTGAGGCGGCGCCCTCTTCGCCCTCATCTGAAGGCCACGATGGGGAGGGCTTGTCTGATAAAAAGTCTTTTCCAGCCTCGCCCCGCGAGTTGTCTTGAAAAGGGATCACCTCAGAAAACAAATCATGACTGCGGCCCAATTCTTCTTTTTTGTTGATGGACGAAAAGCCAGGACGCACCTCCTCAGGAAGCTCTTCAGGGGCCTCCACAGGTGATGGACCAAAAGCATACATGCCCTCATCTTCGCGAGAAGAGGTGATGGGCGGGCGGCTGGCATCCACCGGTTCATAAGCCTCTTTGTCCTTGGCATCAATGCCTGTGGCCACCACAGCCACGCGCAACTCACCATCCAGCGCCTCATCAAACGTGGCACCAAAAATAATGTTGGCGTTGGGATCCACCTCTTCACGCACGCGATTGGCGGCTTCCTCCACCTCAATCAAGGTCATGTCAGGGCCACCTGTGATATTGATCAGCACAGCGCGGGCGCCTTTCATGGTGATATCGCTGTCTAACAGTGGGCAAGAAATGGCCTGCTCAGCCGCATCAATGGCGCGCCGCTCGCCACCGGCTTGTCCCGTACCCATCATCGCTTTGCCCTTCATCTCACGCATCACGGCGCAGATATCGGCAAAGTCGAGGTTAATAAGGCCGTGTTTGATCATCAAGTCTGTAAACGTACGCACGCCTGAATACAGCACATCATCCGCCATGGCAAAGGCATCAGAAAACGTGGTTTGCTCGGTCACCAGGCGAAAGAGGTTTTGGTTGGGAATCACCAACAAAGTGTCCACGCACTGGCGCATCACCTCAATGCCTTCTTCGGCCGTTTGCATGCGTTTCGACCCTTCAAAATGAAACGGCCGGGTCACCACGCCCACCGTCAAAATCCCGGCCTCTTGCGCCGCTTTCGCAATGACAGGCGCCCCACCTGTGCCCGTGCCACCGCCCATGCCGGCTGTGACAAAAATCATGTTAGAGCCCTTAAGATGAGACAACACCTCATCCAAACTTTCCTCAGCTGATGCACGCCCCACATCCGGACGCGAGCCCGCGCCTAAGCCTTGTGTGATTTCTAGACCCAGCTGTACCCTCACCTCAGCCTGCGATTCTTTGAGGGCCTGAGCGTCTGTGTTACATACTACAAAATTGACGCCCTTAAGACCCGAGCGAACCATGTTGTTCACAGCGTTCGAACCAGCCCCGCCCACACCCACAACGGTCAACTTAGGTGTTAAATCTTTCCCGTCTTTCATGAGCGTTTCCCTACTCTATTCTTTATGATCGCACACACGGCAACAAACCCAATCGATTGCTTTTGCTATCCACACTATCACAAATTTTCTCTGAACCAAGACATGATTTTTCCTAAAAAAGATCTTGTATCAAACGTGGGCAGCCACGCCCCCGGCGCCAGCGTATCTTTTTGCACCTCCATAAACCGCACCGTGCCTTTCAGCACCGAGAAATCTGGTGTGGTGGGCGCCGTGCCTTCGAGGTTTTCTTCCTCAGCCACGCGCACGGATTTGCCCCAAAGGTTTTGGATGAGCTCTTTAAGACCAGCCAGCTGGCTTCCCCCCCCTGTCAGCACGCATCGTTGCATCCAAAACCCTGGCTTTTTGTGCGCCTGAATTTTGTTTTGAACGCATGTGAGCATGCTGTCCACACGGGGATAGATGATGTCAAACAGACGCTCTCGTGACACGTTGGCCATAACTGTGTTGGTTTTGGCGCGATGGCCGGCAAAAGAGGTGAGCGACCCTTTGCCCGCAAAACAGTGCCCTTGGAGCACCTTAACGCGCTCTGCCTCCGTCAACCCACAATCCAGGCCATAGGCCAAATCACGGGTGATGTGCTCACCGCCTTGATCGATGTGATCCATAAACATAAGAACGCCGCCCTTATATCCACTCATGGTCACGGTGCCGCCCCCCATGTCCAGCAACACAGTCCCCAATTGTTTTTCATCTTCGGTCAGGCAGGCAAACCCCGCCATATAAGGTGCGGCCACAAACGCCATCACTTCTAAACGCGCCCGTTGCACAGCAACCAACAGGTTTTGCATCCATGCCTTTTGCGCGCACACTACCAAAAAACGACACCACAAGCGTTTGCCCATCATAGAACGCGGGTTTTCAATGCCGCCCTGCCCATCGAGCGCATAGATCTGGGGAATGATGTGGATCACGTGTAGGGTTTGGCCATCGATCTTTGATTTGACGGTTTCTTGCAGCCTTTTAATGTCTTCATCCGTGACATAGGTGCCCAGAAGGGCAATATCCACCTCCTCCACAGAGGTCACCAGCATCGACGGCGGCAAAGACAACACGCCATAACGCACCCGCTCTTTTGACTGTTTTTCGGCGGCCTCAATCACTGCCGCCAAACACGACGAAAGCGCCAGCAGATCCACCACACGCCCTGCCCGATAGCCTTTGGATTCTTGATAGTGGGTGCCCAAAACCTTGGCTTTCCCATCACCATCCACACGCACAATCCAACAGGCGGTTTTGCTTGTGCCCACATCCAGGACAGCCATCGGCAACAAGCGAGATAAGCGAGATTTCATAGCAGCGACACAACCAAACAGAGGATAACCCCATCATAATGCATGTGGAGGACGAACAAAAGGGGGGAAAACGTCACCCCTTAGGTCTCATCACAAGGCCCACACGCCCAGAAAGGACCGAGGGGAAAAAGGCCACAGGTTACCCTTGGTCACAACGCAAACAGCCTCAAGAAGATGGGGGCACAAAAGGCGTGACCATCACCCGATCTTCAATCCGCAGGTCAATGCTTGCCACCTTCTCCAGCGGCATCTTGTGGGCCAAACGTCGCAAACGCTTCAGCGCCTTTGCCAACGATCCGTGGGGCAATCGCAAGATCAGCCCATCCTTGAGATGCACATCCCAGCGCCCCGAGGGCAGGTGATGCAACACGTGCACTTTCTTAGCAAGGGCGGGATCTGCCTGTTGCAACGATTGCCAAAACGCAAACCCATAGCGAGGCGCGTCTTTCCCCACAAGCAGCACAAAGGGTTGACCCGCAGGCGGCGGCGCATGAATCACGCGGCCCTGTGTGTCAAGAAGATAAAGGGCGCTGCGTCGTTGCCACAGGGCAAAGGGCACACGCTCTTGCACGTGAATCGTGATTTTTTCGGGAAAGGTGCGCTTCACATCCACCGCCGCCACCCAAGGCAGCCGCGCGATTTTTGCGCGAACCTTCACCAGATCCACATGCCACAGGTCCTGCCCCAAACGCACCCCACCAGCCCGCAACACGTCTTGTTTTGAGGTGTAACCCAACCCCTTGATATCCAGCGTCTTCAACACAAAATGGTGAGACACAACGTGCCCCGCCCCTTGCGAAAGCTGATCCACCCAGAAACGCCCGCACAAAAAACAAAGCGCACCCAGCAAACAGGCGACACAGCCCGCGCCCCACAAACGGGCCACCAACAACGGACAAAGGGAGGCAGCTTTTGGCATAACGCTAGGCCCTTAACGCTTGGTCAAGCAAAAAAGTGATGACCTCTTCATACGACCATCCATACACACGCGCGATATCAGGCACAAGGGATATGTCTGTAAACCCGGGTTGAGTGTTAGTTTCAAGAAAAAACACTTGATAACCCACCGCAGCCTCTGGGTTATAGCGAAAATCTGTGCGCGTGATGCCTCGGCACCCCAATGTGTGATGAGCACGCTCAGCCCAGGCATACATCACCTCTAACACCTCAGCCGGCGCGTCAGGGGGAATGATGTGCTGGGTCATGCCGGCGGTGTATTTCGCCTCATAATCAAAAATTGGCCCCGGAAAACACAGCTCCACAGCGCCCATGGCTTGGCCGGCAAACACAGCCACCTGAATCTCACGCCCAGGGATATAATCTTCCACCAACACCTGCGGCCCGAATGACCACGACGACACAACGTTTTGCTTATCTTGCGCGTTCTTCACCAAAAAAACCCCCACACTCGAGCCCTCACCCAAAGGCTTGGCCACATGAGGATAGGGCCATTCACACGCCGCATAGTCATCAAGAGAGAGCGTGCGTCCCGGTGGGCACATCACCCCCACCTCTTGCATCAAAAGGCGCGATAGCCCTTTATGCATGGCCACCACAGAAGCGGATACCCCTGAGAAGGTGTAGGGAATGCCCACAAGGGTTAACACACCTTGCAGCGTGCCATCTTCTACCTCAAGGCCGTGAAGGATATTAAAAATGATCTCAGGCCCTTGGCCCCCAAAGCTTTGTTCGATGCCATCTAGAATAGCGCGCACATGGCGCGGCGGATCTAAGGCTTCTACCTCATGGCCCAACCTTCCAAGCGCCGTCTGCACGCCCTTTCCGCTAGCTAAGGACACCTCACGCTCAGATGACCACCCCCCCTGAAGCACCAGCACACGCAAAGACCGATCAAGCACAGCTTTGGCAATGGCACGTGGCGGCATTAACGGTTGATTCATACGCGACTCCCCAAACGAACAATTTCCCATACTAACGCAACACCAGATGTTTTTTGAACGGCTTTTCTCACGTTTTCTCCCAACTCTTCCAGGTCACACGCCCGGGCGCCGCCTTTGTTGATCATAAAATTGCAATGATGGCGCGACATCTCAGCCTCCCCCACCTGGGCGCCGCGCATGCCGGCTTTATCAATCAGCTCCCACGCTTTTTGGGGTAACGGGTTTTTAAACGTGCTGCCGCCCGTGCGCCCCGAAGGTTGGGACGCCCGTCTTTGGGCCGACAGGCCATCAATCACCTGGCGAATCTCTTCAGGCGGTTGGGGAGACACCTTAAACTGCCCGCTTAAAAAAAGAGTGCCCTCTGGCAACCCGCACTGGCGATAGGCAAACCCTAGGTCTGCTGCCGGCAAATGCTGAATCTCCCCCTCAGGTGTCATGATGGTGGCTGAGGTCAAAACTTGGGCGATATCACTCCCAAAAGCGCCTGCATTCATGCGCAATGCCCCGCCGATGGTGCCTGGAATGGTATAGAGAAATGCAAGGCCGCCCAACCCTTTCTCACACGCTACCTTGGCCAATTTTTTATCCAGCACCTTGGCCCCTGCTTCCAGCCTGTCGGGCGCTGGCTGTGTAATGGTGCCACAATCGGGGGGCAAAAAAAGCACGCACCCCTTCAAGCGACCATCACGAATCAACACGTTTGAGCCCGCACCCAAGGGAATATAGGGGCCAGGAACGGGCCTGGCCTTCATAAAGGCTTGCAAACCTTGGATCGAGGCGGGCTCAAAGACATAATCCGCCACGCCGCCCACACGAAACCACGTAAAGGGCGCCAAGGGCACATCGCGCCGCAGCCGCCCCCACGCTTCGGGCACAAGGGCTGCGCTGCCAACCTCAAGATCGGTGGTGTCATCGGTGGTGTTGGTCACGTTGACGCCTCTTTCTTCCCCACGCTTCTGGACACCGCTTGCCTGAAACCGTAAAAGACATCTGGGCGTTTGTCAATTTATGCCCCGCCTGCCTTGATCATCCTTGATAGGAGCAACAAAATAATGGCTCTGTCCTTAAAAAGGTTGGGCACCTTCTCGAGACTGGTTGAAAAATATAAACATCCTTTCGTTGAAGAAAATTGTTATGCAGACGCCCCATTTTTTCCCTGACAATCATCTATCTTTCCCAGATCTGACGTTTGAAGGCCCTTTCCTCAGCCGGCCCCAGAGCGTCACTGCCAAAACAAGAATTTGCAGGCCTCACCAATCGCTATTGGCTTTTTCTGGTCAAGACATGGGTCATTATGCTTTGGTCCTCCGTGATCTCCACAATGCAAAAAAACTGACGACCAAGGCCATGACAACCTGGGTGAACGTGGGGGGAGATTTCTTTGCTTGATCCCTTTGTTTTTTCTTGACATTTTGTCAAAAAAGTTTTATTTAGATAATAAATGTCACATAACTCATGGTTGTTTTTTATGATGAGATTTTTATTCACAGCTGCCACCCTTATGTTAGGCATCGCCTTGGAACCCACACTGCCCCTTTATGCACCGCAGAATCCGTGGATGCATGGCCAAACGGAGGATTCTCAAGGTGGGGCTTCTCCCCACGTCACTCTTTGTGCACCCCAGAAACCACCACCCTATGATTCGGCTTGGTCTTTTTCCCGCCTCGCTTCTTCATATACGCCAGAGACCGCGACCCCTCAGACATTTTTATCCTCAATACAATCCAGCAAGCAACCTTGTCGGCTCATCATGCAAACCGGCGTAAAAACAATCCCTATGAACTTCATTCCAACAGAAGGGAGGCTTATTGCCCGTGTAACAGGTCAGTTGAATCCAGCCATAATATCTGTCTGTAAACCCTTCTCAGAAAGAGAGATCCAAGACCTGAGCCTACGCCCCATAGACGACTTGTTCGACATTATACCTTCATCTTATAACCTCATTGTGGATGATCGATTCCAATTAAGGCAAGAAACGCTGAAGGGAGCAGCATGTATCCTCTGTCTGTCTGCACCAGAAGGGGACCCAGGTGTATCAAAAATCGTGCCCCCGGCTGAGGTTCTGAAAAGCGATCTCATAACCCATCTTTACCTGGATAATCTCACGGTTTCTGAAGGCTGGCTTCACGCTGTTCGCGACGTTATCCCTTCTTTAAAGGGCGCGGCCACAAACAGCACAGAGATCCTTCCTCAAGTCAAAGGTCTCACATGTGAGAACGGGTGTACGCTTAATCAGTTCTTGAAAAAAACAAAAGCCGATCAAGCGCGCGCGGCCCAAGACGCCAAGGATGGCACCGCAAGCTAAGGGCCTAATAAACCCGCTTTTCTGGGGGGATGGGCGCGATGTCTTGAGAGGCGGGCGCCATCACCACGGGGCGCTGTTTAAACACTATCCGGCCCGCCACCAGCGGCACATCAGGCGCACAATCTTGCCAGGGGTTATGTTTAGCCTTGGATGGGGTTAGCTGCGCCAAGGTGTGAGAAGGGGCATCATCACAGCGTTTGGGAAAATCGGCCCGCGCGTGGGCGCCGCGGCTTTCTTGGCGATGCAGCGCGCTTTCAAGGGTGACGCGCGCCTGAAGCATCAGGTTATACAGCTCAAGCAAATCCACAAGGTCGGTGTTCCAGATGAGCGATGTGTCGGTCAGCCCAATTTTGGGTAACAGATCAGCCACATGCTTAAGCGCCAGCACACCTTTTTCTAGCGAAGCTTTTGTGCGAAACACCGCGCCATATTCTTGCATCACCGATTGCATGCGCGCGCGCACATCGGCCACCTTGAGGGGACCTTGTTGACCTAAGCATCCATAAAAGCGATCCACCAGGGGATCAAGATCGGGCGTTTCGTTGGGGGGCACGGGCGTTTTGGGCGCTAAGGTGCTGATCAGAAAATCAGATGCCGCTTTGCCAAAGACAATCAAATCAAGAAGCGAGTTGGTGCCCAGGCGGTTAGCGCCATGCACAGAGATGCACCCTGCTTCTCCCAATGCCATGAGTCCGGGGATTACTTTGGGCTTGTGGGCCGTCGTGACGTCTATGACCTGACCATGAAGGGTGGTGGGGATCCCGCCCATGTTATAATGAACAGTGGGGCACACAGGGATGGGCGCCGTGCGAGCATCGATGCCGGCAAAAATGCGCGCGGTTTCTAAAATGCCGGGCAAACGCGTCTCCAGCACGTGAGGATCGAGATGCTCCAGATGCAGCCAAACATGATCTTTTTGAGGGCCAACGCCGCGGCCTTCAGCCACCTCTTGCGCAATGGCTCGGCTCACCACATCGCGTGAGGCTAAATCCATGGCCTTGGGAGCATAGCGCCTCATAAAACGCTCACCCTCCCCATTGGTGAGATAGCCGCCTTCACCCCGCGCCCCCTCAGAAATCAAGCACCCCGCGCCATAAATACCTGTGGGATGAAATTGGACAAATTCCATATCTTGCAACGGCAACCCGGCCCTGAGCACCATGCCGCCCCCGTCCCCCGTGCATGTATAGGCCGAGGTGGCCGAGGCATAGGCGCGACCATAGCCGCCCGTGGCTAACACGGTGTAGTGCGCGGCAAAAGCATGCAGCTCGCCCGTCTCTAAACACCACGCCAACACCCCCCCACACGAAGGGCTCACCTTTTCCTTGTGCATAATCAGATCCAGGGCAAAATATTCTACAAAGAACTGAACGCCATATTTCAGGCATTGCTGATAGAGCGTATGTAAAATGGCGTGACCTGTGCGATCTGCTGCGGCGCAGGCGCGTTTGGCCATGGCCTTGCCACGCCCCACGGTGTGCCCCCCAAAGGGACGCTGATAAATGGTACCGGCCTGGGTCCGCGAAAAAGGTACACCCATGTGCTCAAGCTCAATCACCGCTTCTTTGGCGTGACGACACATATATTCAATGGCATCTTGGTCGCCCAACCAATCACTGCCTTTAACGGTGTCATACATGTGATCTTGCCACGTATCCCCATCGCCCATGTTATCCAAAGCGGCGCTGATGCCGCCTTGGGCGGCTGTTGTATGGCTGCGGGTGGGAAACACCTTGGTCACACATGCCACGCGTAGCCCAGCGCGGGCCAAAGACAAGGCGCTGCGCAACCCCGCCCCGCCGGCGCCCACAATGACCACATCAAACGTATGGTGAACAAGAACTTTTCTGGTCATAAAAACGCCGTGATTGAGAGAATTTTTAAACAGGCCCCGCCCCCCATGGCAAGGCATAGAAGACGCACGCCCCAAATCAACCCACGGCGCACATAAGGATAGTGCACATAATCTTCAATGATCACCTCCATCGCCATCATGGCGTGAAGCACAAGGCACGCGGTGAAAAACAGCAAAAGATAACCATCGCTTGCACCCAGCACATAAACATGAGAAAGCACATTGGGTGGAAACCCCCCCATCAACACGCGCACCAAAAAAAGCACGCACGCTCCCAAAAAAGCAACAGAGAGATAATGTTTCCACACCCACCGTTTCGTGCTGAGCCTGTCAGAATTCATACCATAGATACCCCGCAACATACGCGCTTATCACAACCCACGCCAAGATCATCGACCACCCCCACACGGCGATGGCGTTTAGGCTAAACCCAACCCCAAGGTCTAAGAGGATGTGGCGCACCACGCCCAGCATGTGGTATAAAACGGCCACAAAAACAAACCACAACAGCCAAATCCCTGGAAAAAAAAGCACCCCATAGGGCAGCACATAATCCGTGCATAAGGCCCATGACCACCCCATGGCCAAAACAAAAAGGAACACCTCCGACGCGCGATGGGTGATGGAAAGAAAAGATGTTAGCTGCAGTTTATAAATCTGCAAATGAGGTGATAGGGGGCGATGTGTTTTATGCACAACACCTCCCCCCTGGCCACTCACGCCCTTGACGATCTTGTGACATTACCCAGATCCAGCTCATCCACCCGTTCACCCTTGCGCTCCCAGGCCATTCGTCTCATCCAAGCAGTCTAAAGAAAACACAACCGCTTATCAAGCACAGACCTCAGGCATCGTCACACGTACCTTCCTTATAAAGACGACCAATTTCTGACATCATCCACGCGCGGATGCTGGCATTGGCAAAAAACAACCCAACCGTTCCTGTCACCGCAAGCATGGGGTATAGATTATGTTTCACTTTCAAAAAGTTCATCATCGACAACTGCAAATAATCCTTATGGGCGTTAAGCCACCCCACAACGCTTTGAATGTTTAACCTGTATTCAATCTGATCCAGATGAGACAGCACCGAAAAATCTTTCACATTGCTAAAGGCTGTATCATTGATGCGGATAAAGCGCAGCTGTTGAAGGTTGGAGAGCACAACCGAATCATTGATATTGGATCCACTCAAATCAAGCCATTCAAGAGCCACAAATTTATTAGACCAGCACAACCGCTCATCCCATCCTGTGACGGCATCCAGGGTTTTGCTAATCTGCGCCTGCAGCAAAGACTCAAAAAAATTCGATGTCACGGGCATACCGGCAAAATCGATGGCCGTTAAGTGGTTGGGACCAAAAAACTCAACCTGCACATAGCGACTTTTACACGGAATGGTGGAAAAAATTTTCTGCGTCCGCTCTTCAAGTTTAGAAGCAATGCCGCTGTTATCAAACAAAAGGGGATGGTGACCTGCTGGAATGGGCGTCTCTCCATCAATGATCTTTGAAAACAGCGGGCCACAAATCACCTTCCGGGGCGTAATTTCAGAGTTAAGCCCTGGGTATAGATGCGTAATCGCTTCATAGCTTGATACATACAGTTTGGGATCGTAAGAAAGCTTTAAAAAGCTTAGCGCCTGAAAATCTTTAAAAGAAAGAACTTCTTCGTCCTCTAAAGGCTGGGCGTCTTTGTTATCAATCCAGAGATATTCCACCTTTTTGAAAAGGGGAAATAGAGCGTGAGCCACAGGGTATCCAAGATCATAGATCTCCACAGTTCGCACATGACCCCAAAAACATTCCTGCAAAAAATCTTTTGAAAACACCCATCGTGGCTGTGATCTCTCACCATACTTTTCAATCAGAGACAACCAGTTGGTAGGATGCGCCTCTGTGGGCATTTCTAAAGTGACAGAACCTCTATTGGGAATATCTCTCACCATAGGCCTTCCCATCAACATCTGGGGTTGAGAAAACCCCGACACCACAGAAAGGCGTTTTTTCATCAATCGACCCGGACCATGAAGCTCTGAGCTTGGGTAACTCTCTGTGGATGGAGTTCGACTTTGGAAAAATGCGACCTTCGAGATGGACTTTTTTCTCCGATGATCCAGGAAAAGGGAGGATCTAGAAGGCCTTCTTTCTCCCTTAAGAGAAGAGATTTGAGAGCAAGAAGAGGTATTATCGATGTCAGGCTCTTCAGAAATGGTGATCGTCACCGACTCCCGACCTTTTTCCAGATTTTGATCCCCATCTTCTTTTGCTGGATATGTGTTGCTTGTGGGCGCACATGCCTTATCTAAGAGGGCTTCATTACCATTACCTTCAGTGATAGGGGAACACGAAGGCCACCTCCCTTGACGTAAAGGTTTTGCCAATCTTAAAAAAGATTGGTTCACCACGTGTTGTAGGCGAGGAGAATCTGAAGACCTTCTCAACATCTCATCACGTAGTTCCCGAAAAAGACGACAAATATTAGTCTTTTTTAAGGCCCCTCTGAAAGCATCACGCGTTTTGCGAAAAAGATTCATTTTATTCTCAATGCGATTCACCGTATGTTGATTATCCATAATTAAACGAACCCAAGAAGCCTCTGAATGCTCTTTCACCGCAAAAGACATTTTTTGAAAAAGGGCGCGTGTTGACTCACCCTCACCCCATACAATCGACGACACTTTCAGACCAAAGTCGGCGCTTTGAGGTTTCTCACAAAGTCTCCTACGCGCGCGCATGGCGTCGTCACCGTCACACGTGCAAATAATCATGTTCAAGATAGATTCATCAGGGAAGGGAAGCTCAAACCGATCCCTGGTGGCCACAGTATTTTGAACCGCCAGCATGAAGAAAAAAGAAAAAAATAATTGCACTTTTAAGCTGATTTTTTTCACAAGACATCACTTTTCTGTTTTAATGTGTAGGCAAGGTTATGCGCAAAAAAGGCCCATGTTTAAACTGCATTTAGTTAAATGTTTAAATAAATTAAGCAAAAATTTTAACTAATGTGTTTCCCTAGGCTCTGACAAGGTGCGCGCTCTCTACAGACAAACTGCCCTTCAAAAAAGAATGACCGCGCGTCAGGAAGGCACAGTGCTGAACACACGTAAGCAGGGTTCTTTGATTATTTTAGCCTCATTGTTTTGAAGCTTTCTGATACTCAAGACGCCCCCTGTAAGCGATGCTTGTAATCGTAAGGTGCCATCACGGCGCAAAAGCTTTTGTGTGAATCACCCCCCATCACTTTTTTCAAAACCCTGCTGAGGGGCCTTCCTTTGGCTCGCCCTTGAAAGGTGCAGCACCCTGATCTGATGTTTCCTTTTGACGCAGACGAGAACTTGATGATACAAGATCTTAATGGATGTTCTTTCTGTTGCTGATGCCTCAAGGTTGTTCTGCCAGTATTGTTATTTTGGCTGCGGGGCAGAGTCGGCGTTTTTTATCCAAAAAAAGTAAGGTACTGCATCCACTCAGCGGTGCCCCCCTTTTACAACACAGCCTCGATACCGCTACCGCTTGCGACCCTCGAGAGATTGTGGTGGTGGCCTCACCAGCTCTGGCGCAAGATCCCGCATTTGCAAAGCTTGTCAAGACCTACCCCCATGCGCGCGCTGCCATACAGCACAGCCCTCGCGGTACGGCCGATGCCCTGAGGTGTGCTTTTGAGCAGGCACCGCCTTTGGGTAAATCGGTGATGGTGTTGCTGGGGGACGTGCCTTTGCTCACCGCTTCAACGCTCAGGTCATGTCAAGCCCATGCCCATACTCATCAAGCCTGCATATGCGTCATGACCCTCACCCCAGAAGACCCCACAGGCTACGGACGCTGCATTGTGGATGACCAAGAAAGGCTTGTGCGCATTGTGGAAGACAAAGACGCCACCCCTGATGAGCGCACGGTTTCTCTTTGTAATAGCGGTATTTGGTGGATGACGTCAGATGTTCTCTCTCGTGTAAAAAAGCTAGCCCCTTCCCCCACAACCGGTGAGCTCTATCTGACAGATGTAATCAAAAATGTTTCAGATGAAGGCAAAGCGTGCACTTTTTTTGCAGGGCCTCACGATGAATTATTGGGGATTAACACGCGAGCCGATTTGATGAAAGCAGAGCATCTTTCTCAGCAACGTCTCAGACACAAAGCGCTTGAGCAAGGCGTGACGCTTTATGACATGGCCACCACGTTCTTCTCTTATGATACATGTGTGGCCGCCGATGTCACCATTGAGCCGTTTGTCTTTATGGGGCCGGGCGTTATCCTTGACGAAGGGGTCACGGTTCATGCTCACACCGTCATCAGCCATGCCCATATTCAAAAGAACGCCTCTGTGGGGCCTTTTGCCTCCATTTCTCAGCAAACGGTTCTTGAGGAATCTGCCGTGCTGGGCAGTTTTGTGGAAGGTAAACGCCTTCACATGAAAAAAGGGGCCAAGGCCAAGCATCTCAGTTATCTGGGCGATGCTGTGGTGGGCGAACACACCAATGTGGGCGCTGGGTGTGTCACCTGCAATTATGACGGCACACATAAACACACCACCACTATTGGGTCTAACACTTTTATTGGGGCTAACACCTCACTCATCGCGCCGTTAGTGATTGGAAAGCACAGTGTGGTGGGCGCCGGCAGCGTTATCACCGACGATGTGCCGACCAGGAACCTTGCCCTGGGGCGCGGCCGCCAAGTGAATAAACAAAAATGAACAATGTGAAGGAAGAACGCCTGCCATGTGTGGTATTTTAGGTATTGTCAACAAGAGCACTGTGGCTCACAAACTGCTTCAAGGGCTTCACCGGCTTGAATATCGAGGATATGACTCGGCAGGCATGGCCTTTTGGGCACCTGAGGGTCTGGTGCGTGTCCGCGCCATTGGCCGCGTCGGCAACCTTGAAGATACATGGCAGCAAAACCCTGTGGATAGCGCGGCTGGTATCGCCCACACAAGATGGGCCACCCACGGTGACGTCACCTTGGCCAACACTCACCCTCACGGCAATGCGCGGGTGTGCATCATTCAAAATGGCATTGTAGAAAACATGGCACAGCTCAAGGAAGAGGCCAAAGAATGGGGCACAACGTTCGTTACCACCAGTGATGCTGAGCTTTTTGCGATCTATCTTGATCGTGCTTTTACGCAAAAACCGCCCACGCCCGACACCGTCGCGCACCAAGTCCGACAGGCCCTTGCCTCATTTGAAGGGTCTTTTGCCATTGTGGTGATGGTTCATGGTCTTAAAGACACGCTGGTGGCCCTCAGGCAAGGCAACAGCCCCCTGGCCGTGGGGCGCAGTCAAGACCAGATGTCGTGTGGTTCTGATGCTGTCGCGCTCTCTGGTGTGGCAAACGAGATTGCCTATTTAGAAGACGGTGATATGGCCGTTCTCACCCCTGCGCATGTGGCCATCACCAACAAAGAAGGCCCTAAAACACCGTCTTGGGAAGAAAACACCGTCAAACCTGAAGCGTTTCAAAAAGGTGACCATGCACACTTTATGCACAAAGAAATGCATGAGCAGTATCAAATGTTGCAAAATCTCAGTGCGCATATGGACGATATCCCCGGGCGCTCTTATGAGGCTGCGCTGTGGCGCGCTCTTCCCTTTATCCGCCTTTCTGCCTGCGGCACGGCACTTTATGCGGCTCACATGGCTGCCTTTTGGTTTGAAACATGGGCAGCGTTGCCCACCATTGTGGACATTGCCTCAGAGGTGCGTCAAAAAATTGTGCATAACCAAGACAAAGGTTTGTCTCTTTTTATCTCACAATCCGGTGAAACAGCGGACACCCTGGCAGCGCTCAGGCATGCTCAAGAACACGGGCAACACACCCTGGCTGTTTTGAATGTCCCGCAAACCAGTATGAGCCGTCTGGCCGATAAAACCATCCTCACCTATGCTGGCCCAGAAGTGGGTGTGGCCTCCACCAAAGCCTTTGTGGCCCAATTGTGGGCCTTAATCCATCTGGCCTTTGATGCCGGGGTTAAGCGGGGCGTCCTCGACAAGAGCCAGGCTGATGAGCTGCGCCAAACCATGAAGGCTTTGCCTGAAACCATCCGCCAAACACTCGCGTGTGAAGCTGACATTCAAGAAAAAGCGAAGATGCTGGCGGCGGCACGTTCTGTATTATATCTGGGGCGTGGTCCTTTTTACCCCCTGGCCCTTGAGGGCGCGTTAAAGCTCAAAGAAATTTCCTATATCCACGCTGAAGGCTATGCGGCAGGTGAAATCAAGCATGGCCCCATCGCCATGATTGAGCCTGGCATTCCTGTGGTGATACTGGCGCCATCCGGGGCCTTTTTGGAAAAAACCATCTCCGCCATTCATGAGCTGTCTGCCCGCAGCGCCGATCTCCTCATCCTCACCGACGTCCACGGCAAGAAGGCCCTAGAGGCCACCAAGCAAAAAGCCATCATCGTGCTGCCCAACGTGCCTGAGGTGCTCACACCGTTCACGCAAACCGTGGCATTGCAATTGCTGGCCTATCATGTAGCCTGTCTGAGAGGACAAGACGTGGATCGCCCACGCAATTTGGCCAAATCTGTCACGGTGGAATAGGCCATCGTCACGCAATGTTCATGAGGGGCATACCCTCGTAAGGAACATACTTCCTCTTTCCGCGCGCTGCGCATCATAAGCGCAACCTTACACCGGCGCGGGCTCTTTCCCCTTGATTTCACATAAGGCAGGCAAACGGTCCAACACTTTTTGCTTGGGTGCAAAAAACTGCGCTTCAGCTCTTTCTCTAGCTTGTTCAAATAAACGCTGCGCCCGGGCATGCTTATAGGCATCACTGCTGCGCACATCGCCCACAAAAGAGGTCCAGATCTTTTTGTGCTCGCTCATCAATGTTTCCACCTCGCGGGCCTCTTTTTTCAATTTTTCACACGCAAGCTTCACCTTCACACGCACCCCGTCGCGCTCTTTGAGGACGTCGATTTTTTGATCATGTTTTCTCTTATCTCGGGGCAAAAGGTCCAGCCTGTCCTGCATATGATCTGCTCTCATCTCGATGCCGTCCAATAATCGGCGCATCACAAGCGCTTCCCCAAAACCTGACATAAAGCGAGTGAAGGCTCTGTCCAGGGCTAGGCTGGGCTGGCCATGCATAAGCGTAAAGAGGTAAAGATCCACATAACGCTGCCAGGCACGTCTGTCTGTGGCGCTTTTCATATGCTGCGCCTTCCATGGCCCGGGGTCATAACGGCGATAGTCAGGAAGAGTCTTCTCTCCATAAAGCGCTGCCAGCGCCTGCCCATACGCCTCATCCCCCAAAGATAGAGACGCCTTGGCAGGCTCTTGAGAGAGATGCGCCCCTTGAGATGCATGACACACCACCGCCGCCAACCCCGCCAGGGCGACACACACGCCTAAGGCTTGCTTAATTTTCATCACATTCATGTCACACCCATCCGTACAGTCCTGTTAATTTTGTCTATATAAGACATAATTTTTGGTGAACAGATTCGAGCTAGGAATGTCTTTTTTTCTCTTTTTTAGCTTGTTTTTTTAGGAACAAAGGCTTTACGCCCTGTCTGAAAATTGGTTACCCTGAAGTGTGTGCCCGCTTGGTGGAACCGGTAGACACAACAGACTTAAAATCTGTCGGCCTTTGGCTGTGCCAGTTCGAGTCTGGCAGCGGGCACCACCTTGGTGTGCTCAACCACGCACCTTCGCCAAGCTTTTTCGTAACTTCACCTTAAAATGCGTGCGAACAGGGCTCAAGTCTTAGGCGTACTAGCTGGGTGGTTAGCTGCTGGAGGGTTGACTAAAATACACAAAGTTTTCTTTGGCATGCAAAAAGGCGTCCTGCGCCTTCCACAGATCTTGCAGTGAGCCATACAAACTGTGCGCCACAGAAACACCATTCGTTTTGAGAGCATGCGTCTTGTTTGCATTGTGACCGCCACCTTTGGGGCCATGCTTAAGCAAAGCTTGGGCAGATTGAATAAACGCTGCCGTCTTTTTCTGCCAAACCACAACTTGCCCGCGCCTGTGTTTAAGCTGGACAACGGTCCGTTTCAGCTCTTCTTCTGCTGCCTTTTTCTCCGAAGCATCGTTGGCGCGCAACCAACCCGCAGCGCTTATTATCATGACCCCAAAGGCGATGATCGATAAACTTGCTCCCGGCATCTTTCGTATGTTCTGCATAGATCCTCCTTGTATCTAGACCTTCTCTGTGCCCGAACAAAAGGGCCCTTTTTTATGATTGGCTTGCACCGGTTTTAGCATTTTTGGACTCTCAATCAGCACTTTGTATGTCTTTTTGCAATGCTTTATCCAGCTTATCTAGGGCGTCAATATCTTCACGAAGCACGCGCCGAATATCCTCGGTTTCCTTGAGCGCATTGCTAACATCTTGTGCAATGTGGGGCTTTGTGGTCTTCATAGCTTGCAAGGTCTTCTGGCGCTTTAAGGTGTCATCGTGCGCCCTTATCAGCATGGGTTTCACCTCCTGGATCTTTTGACGCGCTGATTGAAGAGACGCCCGCTCTTCAGGCAATGAAGCGGTTGTTTTGTTGGAAACACTCCGCTCCTGGGCTTTGGTTGTTTCTTCACTTATATGCACGGCCTGAGATTTAGATGGAGATGAAGGCGCTGCCAGTGGTGCGTGTTGGCCTGATTTCACCTTACTGCCCTCCTTTTTCTCCAGGGCCTGTGAAGATGCGGCCGGCACCCCCACCCGCGAGGATGAACCGGATCTTGCTGAAGACGCAAGAGCGTGGTGATCTTGCTGCATGTTGCGCCCACTCTGCCCCTTGGACTTGGTTGTGTGATGCCCGATGTGCCGCTTCCCGGGGCCCTGCGTCTTTGTATGCACCCCAGGCGTTTTTGCCACAGGGTTTGCGACAGGAGCTTTTGCGACAGGAGCTTTTTGATTGGCGCCATAAACAGGCGGCAAAAACCCCACACACACCCACAACATCCACACCTGGCTTATCCACCTCATACCCTGCCTCATTTCTTTATGACAACATAAATTTTATCTAAAAAAGACATTAATAAGCAAGATGTGTCTAGTTTTTTTTAATGGCTGTCTGGCGCCTCCCCCTGCACCTTGCTGCCTGCCTGCGTCTCGATCTTGTCTTGCGAAACTGACTGTGTGTCACCCGCGCTTGAAGGTAATGCTATCTCCATATCCATACCCTGATCAGATAGCCGCTTTTTGCGCATAAAATCTGCGGCACCCTCACCCACCTCCACCTCTTCTGAGGTATCTGATGTGCTACCCGAAGACACACGCCGCAGTTCAGCGAACACCGTTTCCTCAGCTTTGGGAAGCGCTGTTTGCGGCAACACATCTTCTTGATCTGCGGGCATCTCTTCGTCCGCATCTGGAATTGACGATGCACGTTCACCAAAGAGCAAAGTTTCCTCTTCAGATGAGGAAGAGAGTTCATCATCCGCGTGATACGGCGCTGTTGATGCTTGGGGCGCTGCCGTCAGAGAGGTCTCTTCTGGGGCGCCAGTATGGGTCACTACAATGAGAGAAAGACGAGACGAGAGCCCTTCACCTTCACCCAAACCAGGGAGACGTTCTTCTTCTCCAACAGCGGCGGGTGCCCGACGCCTATATACCTCCTGCGCTTCTGACGGTCCAGGGTTCCAAGGCAAGCAATAAGACATTACACTGCTGTGATGAAAGCGTGCCCGCAACCGCTGCCACCATGATCCCTCCTCCTGCACAGACACCGGCGACTCCTCAGCTGAACCCATGGGAAGGGGCGGCGCATCTTCCTCAGGGGGCTGCAGCTCACCCGAAGGAACGTAATGGGCACGGACCTCGAGATCTGTGCATGGCGGCACCGTTAAATGACAGGAACACGAAGAAAAACGGTCCTGCCTGTCCATTTTTTCGGTATCGGTCATATTGTCTGGCCTGTTATCTGGCGTATTGTCCAAGCCGTGCGCTGGCGATGACCCGGTGGCCACATCATGCGCCGCCTGGGGGGTAAAATGCTGCCCCGCTTCGCACCACACCAGCGACCCTTGCGACGTCACCCGCACATCTAAGGTCTCTCCACTAGTTGAGATATCTGACGCTTTCATGCCCACCATCACATCTGCACCCCCCAACGCGCACAACGCACATACCGCGCCCACATAGGCACCTTTTATCACGCGTATCAGCATATGTGAAAGCTCCCACCGTTATGCCCTGTTTTTTCTCTCAAGAGGCGCGGGCCACCCACGTGCATGTTGCTAAAACCCATAAAAGACATTTTTTACCCTGAAATCGTGTCATATCTTTCTTAAGATATTATTTTAAGACATTTTTTTTATAAAATAATGCATTAAGGCTCAAAAACGATCTTAATGGGGCTTTTTGGGTAGTTTTCTTTTTTTCAGAGGCTGTGCGGGTGATAACATGGGTTGTGCCGGTGACAGTGCCGCAGGGGTTGCCGGTGACAGCATAGGCTGTGCCGGTGACAGTGCCTGCTTCACCTTCTTGCCTTCAAGAGGCTGTGCGGGTGATAACATGGGTTGTGCAGGTGACAGCGCCGCAGGGGTTGCCGGTGACAGCATAGGCTGTGCCGGTGACAGTGCCGCAGGGGTTGCCGGTGACAGCATAGGCTGTGCGGGTGACAGC
>CBFICL010000014.1:0-30860 GCA_965661165.1 uncultured Holosporaceae bacterium
GATGCGCACGACGTGACCTCTTCCTTCACCTTGTTCATATCCATAACAAAACAGGGGGCCCATGGGCACTTGATCCATGGCGCGATACCCATCGCCCACACCCTGTCGATAGGCAAGGTAGGCCATCAACGTATCTTCATAATGTCCACGCGCTCTGCCCGCCATCATGTGGATAAAAAAGCTGGCCGTCAGATCGCCATAAGGGTCAAAAAGACAAAAAGGCACGTCTCTTCGGGGCGTATACACATCATAGTCATGATAAGCATCGGCAGGCGCTCGCCACGGCAACGAGGCACGGTGAAAAACAAACAGATCGCCCTCTTTTGAGTGCGAATCCACCCTGAACCCCGCAGAACACAGCATAACATCATCTCTGGCTAGATAGTGTCCATTACAATCATCCGATGTGGACGACAGGGTTATTTTGGATACAAATCCTGTCTCTTCTCCCAAAAGCTCGATGGATGACACAGTGAACTCAACCCCCCAGCCCTTTACGCATAAGCCACATAGCAAAAAGAGTCTGATCCAAAAGCGCATGGCCGCCTCCGTATATAAAAGTAAGCACATTAAAGAGAGACCTCCCCACTGATCAATTGAGACGCCAGCTGGGCGCCTTCTTGGCCACATATATTACACGGTTTTTTCAAAAGGCGTGCGCATTCAAACCCGGCCACATACGCATCCCCGGCGCCAGATGTGGTCTTTATATGTGTTGGGCAGCAGGCATCGTGGGTGTATTTTTTCCCCCCCACAAACGTATCAGAACCTTTGTCTCCGTGGGTGATGCGAAAAACAGTATTCGTGCTTTGAGAGAGTGATCGAATATAGGCATGCAAAACCCCAACGCCCCCTTCAAACAGGGCTTCATACTCAGATTGATTGCCTGCAATATGAGCAAAGTGCGGCAGGATGCGTCCCAAAAAAATATTTTGCTGCCGAGCGATCACCTCTTTGCTGGGCAAAAGCAAAAATCTGTTTTCTCTGGGGACATGACGGAAAATCAGGTCCAACAGCCGTTCAGAAGCTATATCCAACAGGTATCCAAGCTCTGTGCGTAGCGTGTCTGAAAACAAAAAACCATCCACAAAACACAGACGAATGCCTTGACCTTGAAAGCGCTGCCTTGCTGTCTCTACATCTAAACAAGCCGCGGCCCCTAAATGCACCGCAAAACTTCGGGTATTATTGCGCAAAAACACATCACACACCCCTGTGGGCTGCGCTTTGACGGTTTGTCCCCACCATGCGATCCCGCTTTCCTTAAGCGTCTGGACAAACACATCATCATCAGCCCCCACAGAGCCGATCATGGCGAAATTATAATCTGTCACGCCTTGCGCATCAAACACGCCCTTCATCAAACGCAAGGTATTGCCCACAATGCCGCCCGCTTTTTCATCCACCAACCCGCAGGCAGAGGCCTTAGATGCCACAGCCTCTGGTGACGACACGTAAGTGTGCTTTTCAGGCACCATGGCAGCGCACGACGGCAAACACGCATGATGCCTGTCTTTAAGCGCATGGCCAATGCCCACAATCCACGTTGGCTTGCCCCATAAGGGATCGAAGCTCCCCACAACCAAGATCATCAGACCTAAAAAGATATGAAAAATGTGCATATATCCCCTTTTTTTATTTAAAAAGATAAAAATAAAGCCAATTTTTATATAATGAAACTTTTTTTTACAAGATATAAATTTATCAGACAAAAAAAGAAAAAGGCTTTCTTGTGACCCCCTAAGAAGGACTGCGGCAACACGCCCTCTCAACCCCGCCGCGAAAAAAAGAGGGGTAAAAAACGCCGCGCACCCCCAGTGGCGGCGAGCAACGGTGGGCAGCACAGACCATCCTCACAAGAGACATCCTCCAAAAAAGAGAGCTCCCCAAAAGGCACAAGAGAAACTTTGAAGGCACCGCCGTAATGTCAGAAAAACCTGCGGCGGTGATGAGCCGCGCATGGCCAATGCCCACGCCCTTGTGTGACAAAAAAATAACAAAAAAGCACTTTTTATTAAAAAAATCTTGCAAAATCAAAAAGATATATGTATAAAAAAATAGAATATGTCAATATGTCAAATATTTTTTATCAAAAAGAGATACATATTATGAAGATATCTGTCAAAACCTTGGTGTGCCTGTGCACCGTGGCCTTGGGCGCCGTTCAGGCCAAGGCTGTTACGTTTCACGGCGTTGAGGTTCTCGATGATTCTCTCACCGCAAAACATTTAATCCCAGCCATACAAGATAGCACAGAACAACTTCTTGGGGACCTTATCCCTCAAGCCCGCAAGAGGCAGGAACAGGTCAAAGCAATCATTCAAGAGCATTTTGGCGATCAAGACCCCCATCAAGAAAGAAGTGACCTTCTTATGGCCGCCTCCCCAGAGGAAAGAGAAAGCGAAGCCTTTCTGAGGAAAACAACGCATCTTTTGCAACACGAACAACAAAAGGCTTTCTGGCAGCGCTAATACCTCCAAGATCACGAGCTTAACACACTGACATCATTGCCAGGCTTGATTGTCAAACTGTCACTGGCCATGGAAGAGGGGCCTGATTATTTTACACTCCCTCCAACCAATGATCCGCTAAAAGACTACCTATTTCCTGTCAACGCTTCTTACGAAGGTAGAGAATTGTGCGGATCCTCTAACCTGCGTTTTCTGAGCAACCTTAGAACACATGCATGGGCCTGCGTGGGGGCTGAATCCGTGAGTGAGCCTCTAGAGCCTCTTATTCTTTGGGGAATTGGTTTTAATAAAGACGAAAGTGATCTCTATACACTTTTGAAAAACGAACGTTTGTTGAGAGACCGATTCATCACAGAAAGCATTACGCATCCCATGATGGATGCCTTGCGGGCCATAAAACCTGTGGCTGTGGGAAAAAAAGAGCAACAGCGTCAGGAAGAAGAAGCAGAGCGAGAAAAGTTGAACAGATGGTTGGCTGAACGACACAGGTTGGAGGATAAAGCGGCTGCGCAAAAAAGAGAAGCAGAGCGACTAGCGGCGCAAGAAGCAAGAGAAGCCGAGCAACAAGCAAGACATGCAGCGCAACTAGCGGCACAACAAGCGCAAGAAGCAAGATGGAGGGCAGAAGCACAAGCGGGAAGAAATGAGCTGGCCAACCGTCCCCCACAAAATGATGGCCCACAGCCGGATAATGCAGACTTTGTGAATCAAGATCACAACGGATAGATCACAACGCATCCTTGATGGATGCACAAACCTTGAACGCACGGGGCCCCTTAACGGCCCTTTGCGTTTTTTTTATGTAAAACGCTTGCCAAAAAACATGCGCGCAGCCGAAAGCAGAGAGGACCTTGGTCATGGTCCCTAAATCATTTGCCTCTGGTCAGTGCCGCTAACTGTTGCCGACTAGCTTTCACCTTTGCGCAGGGCACGTTTACGGTCGTGAGGGTCGAGCCATTTTTTGCGCAACCTTAAGGTTTGCGGCGTCACCTCCACCAGTTCATCGTCGGCGATATAGGCGATCATATCTTCCAAAGACAGCACACGCGGCGGTGTCAAGCGAATGGCTTCATCAGTTCCCGAGGCGCGCACGTTGGTGAGCTGTTTGCCCTTGAGGATGTTGATTTCCAAATCATTTTCGCGGTTGTGCTCACCCACAATCATGCCTTGATAAACCTTATCACCCGGCGACACAAACATCACACCGCGCTCTTGAAGATTAAACAGCGCATAGGCCACCGCATCCCCCTTACCGTTAGAGATCAGCGCACCGCCGCGACGAGACACAATGGCCCCTTTAAAAGGCGCGTGGGTAAGATAAACCCGATTTAACAGGCCGGTGCCGCGGGTGTCTGTCAAAAATTCGCCCTGATAACCAATCAGCCCTCGTGACGGCACGTGAAAGGTGAGACGCACCTTGCCGCCTTCGGCCGGGCGCATGTCTTGCATTTCCCCCTTGCGGGCGCTGAGCTTCTCAATCACGGTGCCGGAGAATTCTTCATCCACATCTACCACCACCTCTTCGATGGGCTCAAGCTTGGCCCCGGTGTCAGGATCGGTGCGATACAAAACCCGCGGGCGCGACACCGACAGCTCAAACCCTTCCCGGCGCATGGTTTCAATCAACACACCCAGCTGAAGCTCACCCCGGCCACCCACTTCAAAGGCGTCACCGCCGGCTGTTTCGCTCACCTTAATGGCCACATTGGTTTCCGCCTCGGCCTCGAGGCGATCACGAATCATGCGCGATGTGACCTTGGTGCCTTCTTGGCCGGCAAAGGGTGCGTCATTCACCGAAATCGTCACCGCAATGGTGGGTGGATCAATGGGTGTGGAGGCAATGGGGGTGCTCACCTCAGGGCTGCACACCGTGTCAGACACCGAGGCCTTGGCAAGCCCGGCAATCGAGACAATCTCGCCCGCCTCAATGCGGTCTGCTGACACCCGCTCGACCCCTGAAAAGGTCTGAAGCCGCACCAAGCGACCCTCTTCCACCACGCCGCCGTCAAGGTTGAGCACACGACACGCCTCATTCACCCGCGCGCTGCCGCTCTCCACGCGTCCTGTTAACAAGCGTCCTAGGTAAGGATTCGATTCCATCAACGTCACCAGCATGGAAAACGGCGCTTCTTTACGCACATCGGGGGCCGGCACATGATCACGAATGGTGCTCAATAAGGGCTTGAGATTCTCACGCGGGGCCTCCAAGCTGGGCGCGCACCACCCATCACGGCCTGAGGCATAGAGAATGGGGAAATCCAGCTGCACCTCGGTCGCATCGAGGGACACAAACAAATCGAACACCTCATCCACCACCTCTTGAGGTCGGGCGTCGCGGCGATCCACCTTGTTGATCACCACAATGGGCTTGAGCCCCCGCTGCAGCGCCTTAGAGAGCACAAATTTTGTTTGAGGCAACGGCCCTTCTTCGGCATCCACCAATAACACCACCCCATCCACCATAGATAAAATGCGCTCCACCTCACCGCCGAAATCAGCGTGGCCAGGTGTGTCGATGATGTTGATGCGCGTGTCTTCCCAAAGAATCGAGGTGCATTTGGCCAAAATGGTGATGCCGCGCTCTTTTTCAAGATCATGGCTGTCCATCACCCGCTCGGGTGCTTCTTGGTTGTCACGAAAAGTGCCACTTTGCCTTAAAAGCCCGTCAATAAGCGTGGTTTTGCCATGATCGACGTGAGCAATAATGGCAATATTGCGAAGATTGTCTGTCATAGTAGGGCCCGCGCGTCAATCCATTGTCTTTTTTGTCTCTTTTATGGTCGCACAAGACATCACACGATACAACCCCCCTGCCCATATGTAAAACAGCTTGCGCACAGCTTTTTACGCACACATGCTGCTTGTTTTTGGACAGTGCTGACGCTTTCCTCAAGAAACACGCGCATTAAAAATGCCACGCCTTATTATAAAAAAGCATGTATTGCAACAACAAAACATCCATGACGATTCTATTTATTTTTTGCTTTTTTAGAAAGGAAGCGACATCTATGTTGCATCCACGAACAATTTAAGGGGCAAAACCTCAGAGAAATCTTCTGGAAAAACCGCTATAAGTAAAGCGCCCCATGAACACAACCCAAATCCTGTTGTGGTGAAAGAGGTAGGATATGGCCTTTGGCCAGGTCGCCAAACAGTTGATCCGTGTTGGCGTTAACACCCCTGATGTGGCAGGTGCTGGCGGCACATCGTGGAGCCAGGTGGAAGCACACCGTGCACGCACGCAGCTTCAAAAAAAGATTGCAGAGAGCTTCATCCATTGGGGTATCCCCACCCGCGAATCGTTGCGACAGGTACAAGATGTGTCAAAAGACGTCCCCATCATTGCCAGTGGAGGCATTCACTCAGGCATTGACGCCGCCAAAGCCCTTCATTGTGGCGCCCAATGTGTGGGAATGGCGGGAAAATATTTTTCCACACCCTCAAAGACATTGATGCCATTGTCACAGAAGTTTCGTGCACAGAGCTCTATGAAGGATGCGCACTGATTGAAGACCTTGACGCCTTCTTGCTCAAACAAGGGTTTCGACGTGTCAACACGATTGTGAATATGTTTAGCTGGGGAGATGCCCTTTACGTGAGAAAGCATTTTTTGACCCAAAGGCCTCGCACCTCTTAAGCGCGACCTAGGCGGCTGGGGGCAGTGGCTTTGCGTTGTGATATGCCCCCCCTTTTCGTTCCGCTCTCCCGGTACGACACAGGAACGCAGCCCCTTTTGGGAACACGCCGAAGAGCATGATGAAACGTTCACGCCTTTGTCATTTTGGTCATCAAACGGTTGACCCCATGGTATGATCCTTTTATGCTCAAGGTATGGTGAGGGCGCTTAGCTCAGCTGGTAGAGCATCTGACTTTTAATCAGGGGGTCACAGGTTCGAACCCTGTAGCGCCCACCAGGTTTAACCTGGCCTCCCGACTTTTTGGTAAAAAATGAAAAAATGTCTAGGTAGCAAATAGGTAGCTTTTCAGCAAAAAACAGTAGCGTTTGGATGGCTTTTCATAACGGGGGACCGCAGGTTGTGCCTTGGGTGCCAAGGGATTGATTTTGCAGCGGTCGTCTTCCTTGGCCACTTGTCTTAGACTCAATTTGCCATCTAATCGCGTTATTTTAACCCCAGAGGCGAGTAAAGTTCCTTTGACGTCCCACCACAAAAACAAAAAGAGGCCTTCAAATCGAATTTAAACGCTTTTTTTGAAAAATTAACTTTAATGCTCCTCAAAAGTGCTCTTTTTTGAGGCGTTTTATTGCGGAGGGCAAAAAAAGAACTTTTTATTTAAGCGCTATGACCCGCAATAAATAAATTGATTATAATTTTGTTTTTCGATTTAATTTGAAGGTCGTGAAATGTCCTTATCTATGATGCATACAGTTGGCGTTTTGCGTAACGTGCGTAAAGAGGACAACCTTTTAATAGGTCACAATGGGAGCCCTCAGCCACCAATTGACCTTGCCCCAAGACGAGAATACGGTCACAGTCTAGAATAGTTGACAGACGATGAGCTACGATTAAACTCGTTCTTTTTTGAAGAAAAGTATGTAAGGCCTCTTGGATACAATGCTCACTTTGTGCATCAAGGGCACTTGTGGGTTCGTCGAGCAGTAAAATGGGAGCATTTCTCAAAATGGCTCTTGCGAGCACAGTGCGTTGCTTTTGCCCTCCAGAAAGGCGCACTCCCTTTTCACCAACATAGGTATTTAAACCTTCTGGCAATTTATGTATGAATTCCATGGCATAAGCTTGTTCTGCGGCATGTTCGATTGCTCTGTGAGATGCGCGCACATCGTGCATGTGTATGTTTTCAGCAATCGTTCCCGAAAACAAGATGGGGTCCTGCGGTAAATACCCGATCTGTTCTCTCAGTTTTTCCAAGGAAATTTTTGTCAGTGGAATGTCGCCTAGCAAGACATGCCCTTTCACAGGATCATAGAGACGCAAAAGTAATTTAAAAAGAGTTGATTTACCAGAACCACTAGATCCCACAAGAGCCACACGTTCACCAGAATGAATCGTCAGAGAAAAATTTTGAAATAATGGCTGTGCAGCTGCTACAGGGTAAGAAAATGTTATGTTGTCGAAATGTATCTGCCTTTCTCGAGTGACCAGAGGGGAGGGGTGCTTAGGTGTCGCTATATGGGGGTTCGTTTCCATAAGATTCCGCAGACGCTCCACCGCTGCGGATGAGCCATACATTTGACCACTTGTTTCTAGAAGATCCGAGAGCGAATAAGAGGCAATTAAGGCATAATAAGCAAAAGCCCCCAATTGATCACTGAGGGAAACAAAATTAAGCCGATAAACCACCAGAAGAATCAAAAAAAGTCCGCCAAAAAGTATCACACTTTTAATACAAAGGTTGCAGCCAAAATAAAAGACGCGCTTTTTGATAAAATCGTGCTGAAGAGTTGTTTCAAGCTCAAATTTTTTTACGTAATGAGACGCTGCGCCTTCAGCATTTATGGTATGAATCCCCGTCATAGCCTCTTCTGTGAGAGCGCTTATAAGGCCTGCTTGTTTGCGCGACTTTTTAGAAAAGTCACTAATTTTGCCGCCAAAATATTTTAGTTGTACAAGCAGTACGCCACCCAAGATAAACAGACACATAAAGAGTAGTGGCTGAATGGATAGCATTAGGGTAGCGCTACCCGCAAGCATAATTAGATTACGTAAAATAGCTGAAGCGTTACAAATAAAAACAGAGTGAACAACGTAGGCGTCTGACAAAATGATCGCCATAAGATCACCCGTTTTTTGGCTTTCAAAAAATGAGACATCCAGTTCTAATAGATGCCTAAAAACAGAGTCCTTGACATCCTTGATGAGGTTTTCTCCCAGTGTTCCAAAAAATAAAACTCTGCCGAATAAAGTTAAAGAAGTGACAAGTATCAGCATGAACGCTTTGAAAATAGTATCTTCAAAGTAGACATAATCGTTGTCTTTTAAATGCTGTAGAACCTCTTGAACAATGTTCCCCATGAGCAGGATGAGTGCGGTCGACATGAGCACGAACATGATACCACCCACAAAGTGAGTCTTATAGGGACGCGCGTAAGCCCACAGGAAGGAGGCATTCTTATGTAATCGGTCTGCGTGAATTTTCATGTGGATTCCATTTGGACAAGAAGGGTTCGTTCAAGCGCTTCAAGTGGAATCTTTAGATGCGGGTGGTCTCCATGTCTTTCGCACATTCTCAGCAATTCACTGCAAACAAATAAAAGGCAAATGCGGCCCTGTCTCTCGGAAAAGAGAAATGGAAATCGAGCACGTAAAATCTTACAAATTGTTGGACAGGAGGCCGTATAACCATAAAGAAAAGCAAAATCTAAATAGCGTGGCCCAGTGCCCCATCCTTCCCAATCAAAAAGCGTCCCATCTTGTGCGACGTTGCCCCAGTGAATATCTCCATGGATTGTCTGCCAATGGTCAATTTTTGTGAAAAGATGGTTGCCGTAGCGTTCATGAATGCGCCGCGTCACAAGATCTTGACGACAATTTTGAAAAGATGTCTGAATTTCTGAAAGACAATCTAATTGTTTTTCAAGCCTGTCAAACCATTCGCCCGCAGGAACGGCTAGATTTTGCGGTGTTGTGGTTTCCGACATGGCCGGACTTTTCACAAAAGTTGACAGCCAAAATGTTTGGCAAGCGTCGTTTTGCGCATAAATCTTAATGAGCTTCGGAGCACGAAGACAGGCGATCTGATCTTTTTTAGAGAGGCGCTTTCGAAAAAGTTCTCCAGCTTGGGGAGAAGGGTGGTGCGTGACCTGCGCCCAAACAAGATCTGTACCTGGAAGGCTAATAGCCTGCCCCACACTTTTTTGGTGCCAACCATGAGCATGTTTGCCATGAGGAGTGGCGTTAAGAGATTTCTGAAAAAGACGAAAATCGCTAAGAAGCGTCACGGTGCTCCCCTGCGCCTTGCATCAATAGATCCACAACGCTTCGCATCTTTTCTTCAGAGAAAGGAGTTAACCTAGAGACATCAAAACTTTGATGTAGTTGCTGAACAGAAGACGGACTTGTGAAAATTGCAGAAATTCCAGGAACAGATTTGGCAAAAAGTAAACAAGCCTCAGCGGCCGTAAGTGATGCATCTAGTTGTTTTAAAAAAGCAGATTTCAATACAGATGGCAAAAGCCCTCCGTGTAGGGGGGAACTTCCAAAAATTTCAACTTTTTCCCTAAGGGCCGTATAAATGGGTCCTCTTTTTTGAAAGTAAGTGCTAATAGGTTTTATTTTTACCAAACTGAGAGGTAGCTGTATCGCCCGAAAGTGGTGACCCGAGCAAACACCACACACCATTTCAAGAATGTCAGAAAGCACGAGCTTTGAAGCGCCCTCTGTCTCCTCAAAGCCAGACCACGTAGCTACCCCATAGCCCTTCAGAATGCCCTGTGCACAAAGCTCTTCTAACGTCACAAAAGCCTTATAAATTAAATCTTTTGCTTTATTTTCGTCTTTCTCCCGAAAGCACCTTTCAGGGTTATGTAAAAATACAAGATCAAGGAATGATGACGCAAGCTCTTCTACATTTTTGCGAACCTGATAACGGATATAGGCAGGGTTAAAGCTGTGCCCTTCCTTAGCATCTTTTAAGCTTATTAGGCCTTTTTTATACAACTCTTCTCCCAAGCAGGGAGAAAAAAAACCAACTTTCGAAAAAATTCTTATTTTTGGAGACGCTGAAGCCCGGAGACAGGTTTTTAAAGCCCGAGAAAGCTCTTTCTGAGCAGCGCCATGTCGGTAATTAGGTGCCGTATCAAAAATATCGCAACCTTTTTCGATAGCAGCTCCGACAATGTCATGCAGCGAGCCACGAATAGAGTAGGTTCCTAGAGCAATCTGTCCCACAAAGAAATAAAACTCCCCGTCAATAAAAATTCCCGTCTTAAGCGGCATCATCTAATGGGGAGCTTTCCCCTGTTCGAGCGGTCTGAATAAGACCACGCAACAGAAGCTCTGAGATTAATGCTCTCATCTGTTGCTCTCCTAACTCTTCCTTAAACCTTTGCACCAAATTTCCAAGTTGTTGCACATTTCCCTTAAGAAGCAAGTCAAAGAAAGGTTTGGAAGACGCCGAAAATTCATAAACCCTTCCACACGTTTTAAAAGTTAAGTTGCCAGAAACTGGCTCCAACCCATAGGCCTGAACCTCTGTGTGGTTCCACTGGAAAAGAAAATCAAGTGGCAAGGCTACAGGCGAAAGTATTGCTTCAGGCAGAGAGAAGCGTTGTCGTCCAATCCTTTTGGAATGATAATCCGCAATGAACTCGCTCAAAGAGGTTTCACCCAAAACTCGCATCAGGGTGTCTTTTAAGTTAAGCCAGTAGGATTCCTGGTTATCAGGTGTTTTAAAAGCGGGATATCCTCCCTAATTACTTCCTGAGTCACCCATTTTTCCTTTAGCCAATCAACAACTTGCAAACCAGTGGGCATCTGAAAGCCGAAGGTCAAATGCAGGGACGGTTCTCGCAATGCGACCGCGTGGTGCCAATGCCCTCTGGGAATAAAAAGAACATCTCCCTTTTGAATCACTTTGTTCCACGCCAGCTTCTCAGGTGCCTGATTTGTGTTGGCATGTAGGTCTCTATATAATGGGTACTTTCGACTTTCCCCATACAAAAACCACTCCTTGTTCCCCTCCATCTGAACAATCAAAACATCATGATCATCCCAATGCGTGTTAAAACCCGGAGTTTCTCCCCAAGACATGTAAGCATTTACTTGCAGGGAGGCCTGAAACACTCTCTCTAACTCTGCACAAAAATCATCCAACGGACGATGAAGTTGGTCTATCGCATCCAAAACAAGCGTAGCATTATCTCGCAACAAGGCATAAAATTCTCTTCCACAAGGGTCTTCACAAGCGTGCCACGACGCTGCGTATCTTGGCGCATGTACTCAGATTCTGGGATAGACTTGCCATTCTTACAGACACGCATACGCGGTGCCGTAAGACGATTGACACACAAAATTTGGTTGATGTCACACCACGTTAGCCCCCCACACGAATCGCGAACGGAAAAGGCTCCGGGAAGGTGCACAAACTTTTTATCTGCAAAGGCTGCCTTCAAACCATTCAACGCACCCTGAGATACGACCACAACTCACATCCTCCCTGGATACCGTTCTATCTTCTGAAAAGGCTACAGGATGCCGCCTATACCAACAGAGCCGTCGTTGCTATCACTTCTTCCAGTTCCACCGCCATCGGACGCTTCTTCACTCTCGTCACGAGACTGTAGCTCTTGGATATTCTGGACGGATAAAAACAGGCTCTCGTTATCTTTGCTTGGTGACATTTCCAACTCCCTTTTTCTTATGCGGTTATAATTTTCGCGTCACTTATACATTTCAAGATATTGAAAATCAACAATTTTTTATAAAAAATTGCGAAAAATACCGAACAATTATTTCGTGCTATTTATAAGCGTCATACGCAAGAACTTGTAAGATATTTTGTGTCTAGAAATTTGGGCCGCATGACTTACTTACAGTGTTGGAGCGTTGTGATGATCACATCGTCACGTCTTTTTGTATTTCATGATTTGGCCGCCGATTTTTTCCGCCGCATCTTTGAGAGAGGGCCGATAGGGACACAGCATCTAAACGCGCCATAATCCCATCTTGAATAAGCTCTGGCGGCAGATCAAACAGGGTGTGCCTTTTTTTATCAAACAGAAAGACAGGGACACATCTTCTGCACAGTGGAGCATTTGCCACATTTCTGAGCGTCTCTGAGGTGCCCTGCAGATCTCTCTGGACAAGGTGTTAGCGATGTCGATAAAGGGAGGCGCAGGATCGTCACGCAGGTTGATGACCGAATCTATGGCCAACAAAGGCCCATAGAAAGACGCAAAAAGGGCACAAATAAAAAATAATCGTTTCATCACAACCGTCGCAAACACAACGTAAACTTTTGTTTTTGCTATATTTTTTTCTTTTTATCAAGAAACGTTTCGCCCTCCCCGCCAGCGGTTAGATCATATCAAAAGTCTCGCCATAAGCTTTGCGTAGTGCGCACCATTTTTGTCTTTTGCTTAGAGATAATCGAGGGTATCGGGCGTCACAAATCCCTTCCGTTTCTTACCTTTTTTGCCAACCCACGTTTGTGCGTAAAAAACAGCACGCGCGAATCCATCGGCGTCTGTAATGTACATAGCGCCGTATTTTTTAAGCGGATTTGCACAAAAGTCTTCCACAAAATCGCGCTTGTTCGCACCCGAGAATTCCGTTTTTGAGAACCCTCCGTGCTCGTCATACGCCCTTCCTGTTAAAACAAAATTGCGAAGATAGTCTGCATAACTCAGGCTCTTCGCGCTCTCCAACCGTTTAAACCACCCCCCTTGTTCAATGAGGTTATCAAGTTGCCGACCAGCGTCAGAATATTCGCACATCAAGCCCGGTCCTGTTAGAAAACAGGTGTATTTTTGATCATTCATTTTCCTCTTCTTCGAGCACAGGAGTCCCTGATCCATGGATTTTTCATAGCGCGCAACAATTTCCCATAATACGGCTAACCATAGTTCTTTTGAAGGGAGAGAAAAGTAGGGATCGTTGTTGTGGAAAGGTACTTTAAAGGTGTGGGGGGACTGAACAACAGAGGTCGGCAGTGTGAGTTGGATACCATCAAAGTCAGAGTAAATGCCTCCCTTAAGCATCAAGATGAGCTTGCGTTCGATGTCGGTGATGGATCCATAATTTTTGATACCGGTGCCTTCAAAAATCTGAATGCATGTGATGTGGCGATACAATGCGCAATCCAAAACTTTTTCGGCGTCACGATAAATCTCTTCTGTATGATGCAGCGGCAACGTTCCATGTTTTTGAAGGCGCGCTAGATGTTCCCTGATTTCTTCAGGAACCCTCGTTATGGCATTTTTATTGATGTCAACGTCAAGACCAATCAGGGCATCGATGGCACCTTTTGTCCACTGTGCTCCGCTGCCATGCGAAATATATTTTTATTTGATATAAAAGCCTGTCAGAAAACAATATAGCGTCACAAACATTGTCAATAAAGTCAACTTATTGTCAAAAATAACTTTATTTTCATTTTTTTTGCCAATAAAGTATATTTTTTACTTTTACAACTTGGTGATGCTATTGATGACGCGTTTTTTGTTTTTTTGGTTGGGCATTTTATTTTTTAACACTTCTTTTTGTTGGGCGTTAGAAAACGTTGGACATGAAGTTGCTGTCATAGATGCCGAATTTAGTGGGTCTTCATGCCCCTCAAGAGGGAAGTATATTATGAAAGAATATGGGGAAAGCCTTTTACCCGCCTACGTTTACAGAAAGTTTGAGCGAACATTTGAAAGCGATGCATGCGAACATGGCGATAACGTTTCACTCCTCGTCCAAGAAGAGGCTCAAAGGTCGCCTTCACTCAAAAAAGGCGTGTCATTTTTTGAAACCAAGGATGTTCTCCCATTTATTGAGTCTTTGAAAGAAATAGGAGAAGAGGGTGGTCTCAAAAGTGAATCGCCCCTTCATCCGCAACAAATCATGAAATTGTGTGACGATATCGATTATGCGTTATATGGGGAGCTTGATGAAACATTCCAGAAAATAGCTTTGGATAAGCGTATTGGCCTTGTGAACCTGAGCCTAACTTTAGAGGGATATTTTTTAACTTCTGGAACCTCAGAACCGAGAAAATTCCTTCAAGCAGGCAAAATTTTTGTGTGCGCACTTGGGAATGATCATAGGGAAGTAGGATCGGATTTTCTCTTTTTAGATAGCAACGCTTATGAAAAGAATTTACGTATTTTTGTTGGCGCTCTTGGCAGACAAGGGAAAATGGCTGACTATAGCAATTATCCTGACCATCACCTGTCTCCTTACACAATTTTTGCAGACGGAGAATTTGACTCTCCCACAGACGGTTTCATGCAAGGCACATCTTTTGCTGCGCCACGCGTTACAGGAATGTTATCTCATGCCATGAGGACAAAGAACTTAACGGGAGAAGAAGCACGATACTTACTGTTTAAAACAGCAAAGGAGCGAGCGTTTGCAACACCTTCTGGAAACCGTCTGGTCAATGTTGTTAATAAAAGAAGGTTTTTCTTAGCGGCTGATTTTTTTAACACAACCTTGAGGAACCTTTTTAACCAAGGAGTTGATCTACGGGCACAAAGTAAAAAAAGCGACTGTGAGCTTGTTTTAAAGCTGATTGGAGGGGCTGTTCGTGAGGGTTTTGGGAACAAAAAAATCTTATCTATAGCTACCGAAATACAGAATATGTTCTTTTCCTGTCCTGAAATCTTACCTATCACAAAGGGGGAATTTGATTCCTTGCGGTATTTCTTGCAATACAAAGAGCAATACCTAGAACACAAACAGGAATACTTGAATGCCGGCATAGATTTGAGCAGTCGAAGGATTCTCTGCTCTGCTATTATCGAGGGTTTTTGCAAGATTTATAAAGTCCTGTAATGCTCAATCTCATGGGCGCTCATACGTTGGACAAAAACACCGTGGGTAAAAAAGCCGCCGCCAAACGACTGTAAGCCACACCAGGCAGGGGTGTATCCACGGCTGTGATAAACAACGTTGACTGCGTGGGTGACTGTCTCTAGCCATGTCCCAAACGCCTGGTGTTATTTAATGTGTTGGCAGGCGCAGGTGTGTCAGAGGTGCACATCTTCTTCTATACTGTTTTATTGACAAATCATGCCAACTGGTAAACCGTGCCTAAAAGGGGGAGGCAGCAATGTGGGGATGGGTTGTCGTTTTGCTTTGTATAGCACCTTTGCAAGGGGCAGAGAAAAGGCGCACGGGGCCAGCCTATGTGGCGAGCCTTAACCACGTGAAGCCCACGTGCACGCCGGAGAAACTGGGCGTATGCATCAAAAAACGCTGCGAAGGCCGCCCCATGTTTTTGGAAGAAAAACTGAAAAAAAGGCTACCCGATGATATGATCGAGGATTGGCAAAAAGTGTTCGATGCCATTGTAGCCGTACACGAGGTGATCCTCTATGCAGCTGAAACCATGGACGCCGAGGCCTTTGCGAGCCTTTTGAGCTATCCAGTTCACTTTTCCCTTTCTCACGAAGACACCCAAAACCTTTGGGAGAGCTGGATGTTGAACACCCCTGAAGAGGTCAAAAAAATCTTCTCCTACATCATGAGCCCCGCGGTGCGCAAGGAGATTTTCGAAGATCTTTCATGTGACGTTATTTTCATGAGCACAACATTTGCCTATTTTTTCTTCTTTCCCGCAAGGTTTTACTTTTCCGTTAAGAAGCTGACTTTAGAACGCAATTTGGGGTATAAGTACGCCATTGTCATCGATCGTATCCATGTTCCCGCCTCGAACTACCCCGACGACATAGGACATATCCGCCGTGAACTTTCTCGACCTGGAAATCAGTGCAATCCTGCGCGACAATGTGCACAACCTCGATCTAAACAATCCAAAGGACCGGAAAACCTACGATAGCTATCGCGCCGTCTTCATCACCATGTTGGAAGGAAGTCACGCCTGGGCCTATGATGACAAAACGAAGGAGCGTATCAGGCCCAATGGCCCCAAACCAAGGGGCAATGTCAACGTAGGTATTGGGTTTAATATGGAACCCGATGCAGCCCGTGATGCCTGGAAGAAGGTGTTTGGCAACAGTATTTCTTTTGATGACGTGAAAACAGGCCGCATAAAGCTCCATCCAGAACAGAGTGAAAAGCTTTTGGACTATTCGCTCACGGTTCGTGAGGAAGAGCTCGAAAAAGCATACAGAGGGCTCTGGCAACGCCTTGCCCCCAATGAGCGCTTGGCCATTGAGTCAGCTTATTTTAATGGCCCGGCATTGGTGAAGCGGGGATCTAATTTTTATAAAAACATAGAGGGCTTCTTTGCCTTAACAAAACCCATAAAGGACCGCATCAAACACTTTGAAGCGGCGCTGCAACAGTTGCGCGATTTATCTAATAAAAACAAAGTATCCGGACTCAACGACCGCCACGAAAAAGAAGCGGAAATGTTGGATACTAGAAAATGCCCGTTTATGCGACCGCCGGGAAATCTTTTGAATGAGGGTGATGTGAGAGAGGGTACGGACCCGCTTTATTTGAAACGGACGGTGTTGCCGCGCATTGTGGACAGCTGGCGCAAACCTGACATGAAAGACAGCCGCTTTTTCATTTGGCGCAGCATGGACGACAGCCGCGTTCGCCTCACCCACCAATGGCGTGATGGAAAGATTTTTTGCAAAAAAACCATGCCGCTGCCCAAAGACGAGCCGAATTGCCGCTGCCAAGCGGTTCCGCTGCCTTATGTATTTGCAAAGCGCATCGAGCGCCTGCGGTCCCAACAATCTCTCGCCAAGCGCACGCAAGGCATCACCTCCTCCACCCCTGCCGCCCTGAAGAAAAGCCTTGGGGGCGTTTCTCTCTGTGGATCTAGGCAAAGGGGGTGAGAAGCCAGACGCAAAAACCCTGCCGAAGGAGGCGCGGTTGTTTTTTCGGCGCACCTCAAAGGCAAAAAGAGCGTTGACGCCAGATGAAAAAAAGATACCCTAAGAGCAGAACCTTGAGAGGGCGCTTAGCTCAGTTGGTAGAGCAGCTGACTCTTAATCAGCGGGTCGTAGGTTCGATCCCTACAGCGCCCACCAGGATTGCCCTGGCCTCCAGCGTTTTTTCGCTTTTCCAAAAACAAAATGGTCATCACATTGTCATCAACCTGAATCGTGTGGGGGCCCCTGTTAGCAAGGGCATTTTTTAGCGCTCTTCCCAGGGGACCACCTCGACCAGCTCTCCGTAAAGATCTTCTTTCGTGTCAAGCTGAAAATCCTGCTGTTCCTTGAGGGACAGTGGCGCCTCACACTTCTCCTCTACAGCATGGATGTAGGTGTCCAAAAGAGATGTGAGGTGATCGCCGTGCTCAATAGTGTGGGCTTTAATGGATAGGACGTGCATAGCGCTCATGGACACCATCAAGAAATTGCCACAAAAGATGTGCCCCTTCAAGAGCGCCGCGCGTGGAGGCTACGCGAGACGGCAATCAAACCAGCAATCCCGTCAAGGTGATCCCCCCTCATTCACCATCATCGGTGCCCCGCGCGCTTGCTTTGACGCTCTCTGCAAGCGTGGTGGGTTGAATGGAGACATCAGGGGTTGCCACCCCTCAGATGCTTGAGCGGCCGATGCTTTAGCGGTTTTTTGATGCCTCATGCACGCCACGATCCTTGGCGTTTCGGAACAGATGATCGAGAGCGACGGCGCTGGTCAGATGAGGTAGGTGGCGAGCCTCATGCCTGATGCCTTGGCTATAAAAATCTTTGTCTGCTTTATGGTTGGGCTTCTCAAGGAAAAAATCACCAACGCTCACGCCATCGTTATGACCCTCAAGATACCAGTGAACACGCATCTTCACACCGACAAAGTCATCTATCATTTCATTGAATTTCTGCCCCAACAACCCAAGAACCTTTTTTGGAACATACACCTGAAAGAAGCCGTTATCCCGGGTGGCAAATGGCACACCCTTTTGCGCAAGAAAGTCTGCAGTGAACTTGATACCCATACGCGCTTCATAAGTTTGACCCTGCTTGAGATCTCCGTTTTCATCGAGCACAATGCCTCTGATCCAGTGTTTCCCATCCTCATTGTTGTCTTCACATAACTGCTCCCATTTCTGCTGCAAAGCAGCATTTCCGAAAACAGGCGTGTAGGTCACGCACTCTTTTACTTTCACCACATGGGCATGCTCGGGAAGATCAATAGACTCTGGATCACCAGCTCCCATCACCACGCCATCGGGCATCTGGTGAGGCAACCCCCACACAAAATGCTTGTCAGCTCTGCTCACCCACGCGCGAGACAGATACCATCCTGGAACAGACCAGTCATGAGCCAGAGGAAAGTTCTTGCATAAACCCTCACCGACATAGGACCCTTTTTCCATCACAAAAGGTCTATCAAGGGTAGCAACCTGTCTCCATATGAGGTTCTTCACAGAAGGAACACTCCGAAAGGCTTTTGCGAAATTGAAGAGATGAAAAGAGTCTTGAAAGAAGCTCAGGATATGTTCAATCATCTCGGGTGGAATCATGACAAGCTCTTCTGACTCAGTTCCCGATGTGTCAGCAGGTGAAGGCATTCTATAGAGACCATCCTCCCGCGTGATAAAGCCATCCTTAGAGGGTGTAGGGGTTTTTTCAGCAACGACTGAAGCCTCTTTTTGAGAATTAAACCACATGATATCCAAAGCCTCAACGCCCCGGTGTGCCCACGGGTTGTCATTTTTTGTATAAAAGGACAGAGGGATTAATAAAAAGACGTACACTGTTGCTTCATGCATAGAAAGGAATTCTGTACCATGGTTTTTTTTCATACAATGAAAAGGGTCGCCAACCACATTTTGTTCATAGCCATTTTGAATGTGATCAACCTATCTGTTTGTGTGGGCATCGCAACATATGGCGACATTCCTCTTGAAGGATACGAGCAGGCGGCTCAAGGGTTGCCCATTGGTCGTATTGACTGTGATAGTGATAAATACGGCACAGGTTCTTTGGTAGACATAAACGGTCATACAGTCGTTGTTACAGCTGCCCACGTGTTTGACAAAGCCCAATCTGCAACATTTTCTTATGACAACCAAACAATACAAATTGTGCGTTGGGTGCAACATCCTCGTTATGAATCACAGGAGTCTTCACACGACATAGCCGTCGCCTTTCTTAAAAGCGTTCCCCAAAGTGAGCCGTTTACCATTGCAGATCTGCCACCCCACAATCTTCCAGTTATCTATGCTGTGGCCGGTTTTGGTCGTCGAGGCGTCTTAGATCGATACCAAAGGGGTCGCTATTGTGAGAATAATGCCTTGGTGGCGCTTGCCGGGACCCTATACGCAGAAAAAATATATAATAAGGACGGCAGTATTTTTTTTGCAAAATACATCCCCCCTGCCCCCTCTCTATATGCTCAAATGAAGTTGTTCCGGGACAACCTGAGCCCTTTCGATCAGTTGTTGCCTCAGACGACTTTTCTAGAATGCTCGCCCCTTGCAGGAGATAGTGGTGGACCCTTGTTTAACCCAGCAAAGCGTACCATATTCGGTCTTGTGTCAGGAGGCCCAGATGACCTTCTCTCACCTGAGGCAAAGAGTGGTTTTTTTCCCGCTTACCAAGGGCTACCCTTTTTTGTGCGTCATGCCTTGCAAGCAAGTGATTGGTTTGTGAACTTTGCCTTTCCTTCGTGTATTGTGCGTTTTCGCACCTTGCTGCAAACCGTGTTTTGTCTGCCCCAGGTTTCCACACATGGTGTGACGTTTTCAGTTTTTCATGAAGAGAATTTACGTTTCATAGACGGTGCGATTCAAAAGCAAGGGGCGTAAGATGAAAACAGAGCTGACCTTTCATCATCTCATTTTCTGGGATTAGCGTTTCATAAGTTCGAGAGCGCTGAGGAAAGTGGTTTCAACTTTGGGCGTTGCCATTTGTCAGGTGGCCCCAGGTGTTAACGCATCATCCGGGCGCACCAAGCGGCCAAACGCCTGCTCCATGATGTGTCATAATAGTACTGTAGTAACAGGTTGATTCTTTACTTCTTTTTGCCTGGCTTTTTTCGTCGTCTTCTAAGGAAGAATCGTCAACAATTTTAAAACTACTTAATGGACCAAGCGCGAATTTGTTATCTCTTAATACAAAAGATTTGCTAAAGAGAAGCTTTAACAGATCTTCACTCTCTGTTTGTGGATCTCTATCACTCAATGCACACAAATATTCTCTGAGGTAACTAAGGCCATCACAACCAATAAAAATGGTTCTTATTTCTACTAAATCATGATACAAACCAACAGCTTAACACTCAGATTGAATACACATGATAAGAAAAACCTCATCGCGAATTAATGCGTCTTTGTTTTTGATAATGCTGGCGCTGGTGCCGTGGATGCTGGGTGCCCATGGCGAGGACACGTTTGATGATCACGGGCAGATCACACACATTATTCATCGTTATGAAAATGAGGAGGCTTCAAATGAGCTTGCGGAACGAAACCGATTTCGGCGCGAGGCCTTTCAGGAAACCGAACGTCTTTTCCTCGTGCCCATCACACCCGCACACAATGAAGGTCTTTTGAGGTGTTTTTCTGATAAAGAGACGATGCATTTTTACCAAGATGGCCAACTTTGGGAGGCCCCGTATTTAACAAAGCGCATGCAGCGTTGGATCAACCGTTGGGATCAAAGCCCCTTCAGTTGGTGGACACTGTTTTTGAAGAAAAAGGATCAAGACAGGTCAGAGTTAGATAGCGCCCAACCATCAGAAAGCGTGCCCATGCAAAATACGTGTATTATTGGCGCCGTCGGCAGCTTTTTCACGAAAGGCAACCCAGACGCAGAAAACCCAATCCTTAAGGAACCCTTTGTGGAATTGGCCTATCTCCTTCATCATGATTATCATCAGCAAGGATACATGAGCGAGGCTTTCGATGTGATTTTGCGCTATATCGCACATGAAGCTTTACAAATGGATCCCCCATGTACCTTAATGGGCGCGCCGGTTCGCCCAGACAATGAGGCGTCTATACGCCTCTTGAAGAAAGTGAAGTTTCGTGACGAAACAGAAAAGCCGACCCCCGATGAGGTCGAGCAAGAGGGCAAAGATGGACTGTCAGAGGCCACACGTCGGTTGCATTTTCGCAGAACATGTGAACCCAAGGTCTCATAAGGGCCCCACCTTCTTTGCTTGTGCGCACGCAGGCAGCATGTGCCCTGACCATCACCTTATCGCCCCCCTTACAGGATGGGAGGAAGCCTTCATATGCACGTTGTATGCGTGGCGACACAACGTGCCTTGTGCCGACAAAATATCGAGAGCCAGAATATTAAGGAAAGACTTTCTCCCCCTTTCTTGCCAATATTCACCGAACATGCACCTTTACAGGGCTGAGACGCAGCGTTTGAGGATAATAAAATCCGACAGAGGGGGGGGCTGCGAGGTTTTTCTTAAGCGCTACTGGTGTTTGACGGCGCATGTGCCTGACCCACAATAGAAGCGGCTATATTTCGTGCACACAAAGCCGTTGCACATGCGCGCGTGGTATGTCTGTATATGTATGCTTGGTTCGTATAGACGCGTGTTGCCCCCATCATGAAAATAAGTCATTTTTTGACAATTTTTGTCACGATTTAGATTATTATCTTGTTTATTTATTATGCACTTAAGATGATTCTCTTTTATTTTGTCTTTTTTTGTGAGAAAAGAGAAGCACTTTTAATGTAAATTCGGGATGATAGCTTGTGAAACACGCTCAACGCAATGTCGTATATAGTTTTTTAGGTCTTTTAATGTCTTCTGCCCCTCTTTGGGGGAGCGACACCTCACCCTCCTCAGGTGTTTATGTGGGCGGTGGCGCTGGTTTTGCCATGGGCAGCGGAAAACATGTGGTCGAAACAAAAAGCACGTCACCTTTGGGAACACAACATACCCAGTCTTTTGACAAAAAAATGGGCAAGGGCCCCCTGGGTACGTTATTTGTGGGCTATCAAGGCATGATTGCTGAGACAGATCTTTTTTGGGCGGCCGAGCTTTACGGTATGTTTGCCCCCATTTCAGGGAAAGCGACCTACAGCGAAAACAACACAGAGGTCTCTTCTGAAGCCAAAAAGTCGTTTGCCGGTGGACTTGCCCTTCGTGGTGGCCACAAGTTTGATGAATGGTATCCTTACATCAAGCTGGCTTTGGATATGAACCGCATCGCCTACACTTATAAAGACGTTGACAACAATGCACGCACCACCTACACGAAAAAGCAATCCGGCTGGCTCCCGATGGCTGCTGTAGGTGTGGGCACAGAATGGGATGTGGGCGTCGTGAGACTGCGCGCTGAGTATGCCTATGCTATGGCTGTTGGCAAAGCATCCAAAAAAATTGGTGATAACGTCACGCTGTCCATGAAGTCATACAAAGAGCATCGCCTGGTGGCAGGCGTGGCCTACGCTTTCTAATAAACCACAAATAAACATTTACTGTTCAGGATTACTTTTATGAAAAAATTATCACTTTCTCTCTGTTTGCTTTTTTCCGTCGGCACATCCTCCCTGTGGAGTGATGGGTATCGTGGCCCAAGCTTTTTTCAGTACCGGCATGCAGATGAGCTGCAAAATCGCCCGCTTGCTGCCATAGATATCCAGAATGAACTGGATATGGCATGTGCCAGGTTTGATGCCAATACACCACCTCATGCCTATGACAATGTTCCCAGCACAGACATCAACCATCTGAACACATTTCAGGCTGCTTCTCATTTGGCGAGCCTTTTTGAAGCCCACGTTCTCAGAGATGATGGTCTGCGCACGCGCGTAAGGGAAACGGAAGGGGAAGGCGTGATTGAGAGTTTTATCAACCCTCGCCTATTTGAAGATGGTGGCTTTTCTCAGCGTGACCTCCTCGCCGTGCTTTTAAGCAGAGAGAGCGTTTTCAAAATGCAATTCTTACAAAAACTCTCAAGGGCTATGCACAATGGGCATCATGGACTCTTTGGCCACAGGCGGGATTATAATCAAGAAGAAAGAAGCTGCCGTAATGCCTTGCGCAACTTCAGTGGGCTATTTGATGATTGGGAAGAAGCTTTCGGGCGCATGCGTTCCATTTTTCTTCACGGCGCCATGATGCCTTACACCATGAGGTTAGAACTTCTGGGCGCAGGTGTTCAGAACATCCCAGACATACCTCAACCTTATGGCAGGTTTCCTAACAGCATTTTGGAGGCCCTTCAAACCTATGAAAACATGGAAGCGCTGGCGCCTCAAGGCCATGCGTGGTCTCCAGGCGTGCAGACTTGGTTAGGTCACGTGGATGCGTTAAGGCAACGTGTTGATCAGGACGCCTTAGAAGGTTTTGACCCTGCTCACTTAGCCAACCTGAAAGAACATCTTCCCACACTGCTCAACAGTGTGATGGTTGATGGCCGTCTTCTCAGAGGGGCAGATCATGGCACACAGGGGATGTACAGGCTTATGTACCAAGCACTCCAGTATACTGCCCACATGCCATCTTATGAGGGCGCCAAAGAGCAGCTGCGTAGGACGGCAGGAGGTATGGATAACAACCAGAACCCTGTGTATATTTTGCAACGTCATCCTTTTAGCACCACGTGGACAGAGCTTGTGGATAACCGCATCGCTTTTACTGAAAATAATGAGACTAAGGATCGACAGAACCTTGCCCTTGAAAAATTGTTGCCCATCGCTGTGTATTGTGCACAGAATCTTCATCAAGGTAATGATGGTATGGAAGCTCTGGTGCGCTCATTTAATCCACCAAACAACTCACCATCAGCTGTGGTCAATGCCGCCTATGCATTTGTGGCAGAAAGTGTGAGAGGTCATAGAAGGCGCAATCCACAATAGCAAAACAGCTATGATTGTGCGTTGAGGAAACGCGCAGCATATCCTCTAAGGGGCAGGTTATCCTGCCCTTTTTTTATGGGCTATTTTCCCTTAAAGCACACCTTGAGGCTGCCTTTGAGCCCTCATAATCCGTGTGCTCAAACGCGACCCTTTAAGAACGGTCCTCTGCCTTGTCCGTTTTTTTTCCCACGTTTTTTCACAGCAGGCCGCTTTGTTTGAGACGCGGGTTGAGAAGTCGGCTGAGAAACCGGCGGCAAAGCTGGGGATGTTTTTTGATCAAGCGTGCGCCCAAGGCCCAGGCACAACCCATAGGTCATGACCCCCGTGATCAGCGCGCCCAAGGGCCAGCCCAAAAACCACAACTCACCCCCAGCGCCTAACACAAGCAAGGCCATCAGCCACCCCAAAAAAGGGGCTGAACGAGGCGCATAAGGCCAAAGCCGGGCCAGGGCCAACCACACCCCCCCTACGATCACAACGACCATGAAGGCTCCTCCTTCCAACCACAGTTGCAACAGGCGATGGTGTGGATGATCAAAAGGCATCAGCACACACGTGCGGCTGAGCAAAGGGCCTTTGAGCCATCCATATCCCCACCACACATGCTGATCGATGACCACAAGCAACTCTTGCCCATGAAGCAACCGAGCTTTCAGCGCCTTGAAGGCGCCGCCCACATAGACAAAGGACAATACATGGTGGCCCAGCCGAATCCATAGCGGCAAAAGACCCAGCCCCAACCCCCACAGCGCACCCACTGCCACCATCATGAGGCGCGGCCACCAAAGCGCCAGAGCCCACACGGCCATGCCGCCCCCAAGGGCGATCAGCCCCAGCGCAAACGGGGTGTAAGCACACACAAAAAGGAGGAGGCAGGCCGCAAGCACGCCCCCAACGACCTGAAGCCTTGAGGCGCAAATCACAAACACGCCCAAAATCATCCATGAAAGCAACACATGCTTTGTGTGAAGGTGCCAAAAAAAAGCCTTCGACCCCAACACACCAGGCGGACACGAAAACAGCGTGTCTGTTCCCAGCCCATACCCCAGCACCATAAAGGCCGCGGCCAGCACCGCCATATCTAACACAGTGCTTTGGACCCACGATAGCCACGAAGCCGCTAACCACGCGCCGCCAAGGGCCACCACAAACAACGCAAAACTTAGCCAATAGCCATCCAGGCTCACCCCATAAAAACTGAGCCCGAGGCCGAAAAAGAAACTCCACACCCACACGCGCTGAAGACGGGTAAGTGGCGCCAACCAAAGCATGCCCAAGGTGACAACAAAAAGAAGGCTCTCACTCAAAGCCATAGCGTTGTGCCATCCTTGCCATACAAAGAGCCTCTTGCATGCAAAATGTGTTTGGGCCCCGGTTTGCCCCCTAACCCATGGGTCGTATGCATCGCCATATCATTTTTAGGGGTGCTTTTCTGGTTCTCTTTGATGTACACCAAAGACACAAAAGAATAAAGTGTTGCTTAAGGAAGTCCATTCATCGTCCCATGTTTCAAGATCTTAAAAAACGTCTTTCAGATATTTTAGGTGGCCTTAGCCAGCGAGGTGTTCTGCGTGAAGCTGATATTGACAAGGCCCTGCGGGAAATACGCATTGCCCTGCTTGAAGCCGATGTGTCCTTGCCCATTATTCAGCAACTGTTGAGCAACATCCGCCCCGAAGCGTTGGGCCAAGAGGTGGCTAAAAGCCTCACACCCGGTCAGGTGATGATCAAAATTGTGCACGATCATTTGGTGAAACTGCTCTCCCATCAAGACGGTGCTTCTCTCAATATGGCGGCTGTACCGCCGGTGGTGGTGTTGATGGTGGGGCTGCAAGGCAGCGGGAAAACCACCACAAGCGCTAAACTGGCTCAATGGTTGACGACCAAAGAAGGAAAAAAAGTGCTGCTCACCTCTGTGGATGTGTATCGCCCCGCTGCCCGCGAACAGCTGATCCAGCTTGGCCAGCGTCACCACCTGGAGATCGCGGCATTTATGGACGACACAGCGCCGCGCACCATTGCACACAAGGCGCAACAAAAGGCGCAGTCAGAAGGCTATGATGTGCTGATTGTAGACACAGCCGGGCGACTTCAGATTGACGAACCCCTCATGAACGAGCTGGTCGAGCTGAAAGACCTTCTCTCTCCTCAAGAAATCCTCTTTGTAGCCGATGCCATGATGGGGCAAGAATCGGCCCGAATCGCCGAAACCTTTCATAACCAACTGGCCATCACTGGCAGCATTCTCTCCCGCACAGATGGGGACGCCCGCGGTGGGGCCGCGCTTTCTATTGGCGCCATGACGGGCCAGCCCCTTAAATTTATTGGCACAGGCGAACACATCGGTGATCTGGAGGTTTTTGACCCCAAGCGTCAGGTGGGGCGCATTTTGGGCCAAGGCGATATTGTGAGCTTTGTGGAAGAGGTGCAAAGCCACACCACCCAAGAAGACATGGAAGATGTGGCACGCAAAATGCAAACCGGCACTTTTTCTCTTCAGGACTTGGAAAAACAGCTGTCGCAAATGCAGCGCGTGGGAAGCTTTGAAAAGTTGATGGGCTTCTTGCCCGGTATGGATCGCTTAACACAAGCCATGCCCTCATCCGTCGATGATGATACGGCCAAAAAAGAGCTGGCCCACCAGCTGGCTGTCATTCGCGCCATGACGCCCCATGAAAAGCGGTATCCTAAGATTTTAAACGCTTCACGCAAACGCCGCATTGCCCAAGGCAGCGGCCGCCAGGTGCCAGATGTCAATCGCCTGCTCAAACAGTTTGAGCAAATGGAAAAAATGATGAAGCGCTTTAAAAAGCTGGGCAAGAAAGGCATGATGCGCCAAGGTCTTCAGGGCCTTTTGCCGCCCGGCATGAAACCCTAACCCTTAAGGCTGCAACATGGAAACTGCCGTGATGTCCTCCCGCGCGCTCCCCATCGCGCCTACCAACGTCCCTGCACGTAAAACCTTGTTGCCATCAAGGCCTTACCACCATATGGCAGGCTGTGATGAAGTGGGGCGCGGCCCGCTCGCTGGCCCCGTGGTAGCAGCCGCTGTGGTGTTGACCCGCGCTTTTTATGACACGCCCCTTATCCATAGGCTGGTTGACTCAAAAAAGCTCTCTGAAAGAAAAAGAACAGAGGTGGCCCACGCCCTTCACCAAGCTGCCCACACAAACCCGCCCCTTTTACACTATGCCATTCACCACATCTCTGCCCCACACATTGATCGCATCAATATTTTAAACGCCAGTCTGCTGGCCATGGAATGCGCGGTGAACGCCTTGTACCCATCCCCCCACCTTATCTTTGTGGATGGCAAGCACACCTTGCCCCACACACCGTCCCTGGCTCTCACCCGTGGTGATGCGTGTCATGTCGCCATCTCTGCCGCCAGTATCATCGCGAAAGTAGCGCGCGATGCGTGGATGGCGCACCTCGATGATCTTTACCCTGGCTATGGCTTTGCCAAACACAAAGGCTATGGCACGCAGACACATATTAAGGCTTTAACACATTTAGGGCCTTGTCCTGAACACAGACGCAGCTTTGCCCCCGTCTCACTGTATGCACAACAGGCTTAATCCACAACGCGCCAAGACACCAACCTCAAGGCATAAGGTCTCACCCAAGCCTCACACAGAAGCTTCATGAAACTTTTTGCGGACAAAAGATGATTTTTTCTGTGTCAAACCCAAGACGACCGGCTTCTTCCATGAAGGTGTCTATCATCGACTGAGGTACAGACGGGGTGCGTGACAAAAACCAAAGATACGACTTGTCATAACTGGTGACGAACGCATAGCGATACTCTTTATCAAGCCAGAACACAATGTAAGCCCCATAGAAAGGCCCAAAGAACGACACCTTTAGATAGGCTACATCAGGACGCGAGACAAAATAGGCTTTCCCCCGCGCCACACGCCAGTGATTTTCTTTGATGGAAAAACCATGGTTCTCCACACGAATGCGCCCACCCTCTTCAAGGGTATAGTGAGCCCATACGCGGCTGAGCCCCCGCTCAAAGCGATTGTCGGTCCTGGCAATCTCATACCAAACGCCCATATAACGCTGAGCATCAAAAGGTTGAATAGGCGTGACCCCCTCGGGAATGTTGATGCAAGACTTTAACAAAAGCGCACACAATAAAATAATCCAGCGTGACATAATCATCGCCCTCTCCCATGATCATTATTATTGCGTGATTGTATGGGTAAAAGGCAACGTTTAGCAAAAAAAATGAACCTCTGTACCAGCCCCTGTGTACACAGCGTCTATCCTGATGGCAAGGCCCCATATCTTGGCCAATAAACGCAAGGCTACCCTTTAAAAATGAACCGAAACTGATCGGAGCCACGGCACAGCGGATTTGATAGCATAACTGAAGGTCACACTTTCCCTAGGGGCCAAGCGACGTTGAGGCACGGTGTAAACAAAAGACTGACGCACCACCCATGTTCGCTGATCGTCGGCCCGTAGGGCATATTCATGCTCTTTATCAGGGCCAAAAAGATCGATCTTTAGAGGAGATATCTCTTGGGCATGGTCCGCCAAATTATGGATGCGACCTTCTACATACCACAGCCCTGTTTTAGCGTGTTGACCCACGCGAATATCTTCCACACGCAAGGTCTTTAAACTGGCAGCAGGCACAGATTTTCCTTGCCCCCACAACCAGGCAACATCAAACCCCTTTAAGGGTAAGAAGCGCTCCTGCAGCGTCACCAACAACACAGACGTCATAAGCGCCGTGGCTACCGTGATGGTCAAGCGACGCACAGATCGCTTAGGCGGTACGGCGAAAGGAACGCGCCTGAGCTTTCTGGCAAACCCCTTAGCAGGAGCTTCAGCGCCTGCCGGCCCATCCACAGCCTGCACAAGATTGAGAATGGGCGTATCAAAAAGCTGAGATTTTTCTACCACCCAAATAGATGCGCAAGAAGCACACTTGACGGGACGAGCCTGGCCCACATCAGCAGCCTCCACATAATAGCGCTTTTTACATTTTGGACACGCGAGAATCACAAGCTCGCTCCCTCGCAAGATTCAATGACGTTGATAAACAAAGAATCCTAACAAAACGTCAACAGAGCATCTGAGCACAAACCTTAAGAGTAGCTAACGGGCCTTAAGCCAGGGCCGACGGCCACGTGGTGCATCGATCAAAAGTTTTATGCTCTGTCTCTTGCCATACATCAGGCGTACAGCCTTGATCGCGCAGAGATTCCCAAAATGCCAACGCAGATGCGCGCTGATGCGCTTCAAAAATATATCCACATTTTGCATAATCTTGCGGACGGACAAGCTCAGCCTCGGCCAACACCAGCAAGCCATAGTGCGCTGGCACCTCATCAGCGCGGGTGGTCAACCAAAGGGGGTGCTCCTCAAAAAAAGCATCGCCCTCACACCCATGGGGGAAAAACGACCCCGATTGCTTACTCCACAACATCTTATCAAAAGACTGAAGCATATCGTGGTGGGCAAAAAGAATGCCTAGACGTTCTTGTTTACGCAAGGATTGCAATGCCAAAGCAAACAAAAAGTCTGCCCAGGATCTGTGCAAAAGCCCATATAATGCAATCATTGCCTTTCCCCCGCGTACGGCTCTTACGCAGCATCATGCCCTGAAATTATTCCCTTGGCCAGAGGGTACGCAGTCAAAATCTAAAAACTATATTTTTTTCAAAAAATATATACTACGTATATTTTTTTAAACCAATGTATTGATTTTTATATTTTTTAGATTAAAAATTGATAAAAATCTTTGGGGCCCCAGGTTGCTTTTTACCTGATATATTTTGTCAACAATGGCGATTTTTTTATGTAATGAAAAACAGGGGTTTGTTTCCTTTTTGTGGACTATGAAGACTAGATTAGGCTCTATTAGGGAACATTCTATTTAGACATTGTGGAGGTTTTATGTCTTACAATTATAAGAATGCGTTAAAGCGGACACACTTACCTCCTGGCAAAAAACTTTTGACCCATGAGCTAGATTTAAGTGCCTTGAAGAAACGTGGTGTCAGTAACTTAAAAATTTTGCGTCGCTCACGCGGGCTCACGCTTGAAGGTTTGTCAGCGATTACGGGTATTTCACCCTCATATCTTTCGAGGCTTGAATGTGGCGCCAGGCGTCTCAACACAGATTTGATGGAAAAGTTGTCTTCTGTGTTGAATTGCACCCCGTCGGATCTGCTGAAAAAAACATTTACCAATGTTAACGAACGTGAGACCCATGAAAATCTGACTTCCTTCCAATCCCATGGAACTTCTCTTAAGTCACGGGGCAAAGATCTGCCTGTTTACGCCATCTCGACCGGCATCAGCACGCTTGATAACAACGGCGTCAAAGAATCAGCTGATCTTTCTTCACCGGTAGAGTGGCACGTGTGCCCTCTCCCTCTGGTGGGCACCGATAACGCGTTTGGCCTTTTACTCTCTGACGGGGGTTATGCACCCAAATATAACGCAGGCGATGTTATTTATGTCCACCCGTCAAAGCCATTCGTGCCTGGTTGTACGCTTTTTGTTGCCCTTGAGGACGAATCTGTTTTCTTAAGAACGTTTTGTGATTGGCATAAAGAGTCAATTATTGTCCGCCCCTTGCACAGCATAAATGTCTCTGAGAATCAAAAAATTCTTAAAGAGAACATTAAGTCGGTCTATAAAGTTGTGGGAAGCTGGAGCGCCTAGCGCGTCTTTGCGGCGGGTGCTTGCTTTTTGGGCGCTTTTTGATTACACGTAAGACACGAACCTGGAAGGGGTTCTTATCTATGTCAAACAATGAAGGAGAGCCTCGATGTCATCAAGCCACACACCAGACAAAGAAAAAGCGCTCCAAGCCGCACTGAGCCAGATTCAGAAGGCCTTTGGCAAAGAATCGATTATGCGCTATGGAGACGGCGCGTTGTCTACGGATGTGCAAGCTGTTTCTACAGGATCCTTAGGCCTTGATGTAGCGCTGGGGATTGGTGGCCTTCCGCAGGGGCGCATTGTGGAAATTTTTGGCCCCGAAA
>CBFICL010000015.1:0-29742 GCA_965661165.1 uncultured Holosporaceae bacterium
ATAGCCATATAAGATATATGATTCGCCACAAAAACAGTGGTCCGCTTAGAGGGGGCACCTTCTACACACACGTTGATGCCCACCATTTTATAAACCCAACGGTAAAACATCATCCCAAAGCGGCGGGCCCACGGCCTGTGGATCACAAAGACAAAGACCATGATGACGAAATAAAAAGGAATGCCCAGCCACACCAGTGCAAACCTTAATGCAGCCCTTACAGGAGACAACATGGCTAGCTTGCGTTGAGAGGGAACCGAGACGTTTGCTCACTATGGGCATTAAAGTGTTGAGCAAACTTAGGCTTGAGACAGTTGCTGTCCACCACCACACACACATCGATGGTATTGAACTCTTCGTCAATAAAAATACCATCCCCCACGCCGCCACCGATGCGTGTATATCCCCTCAGCAAGGGAGGAATATCCGCCAAGGCCTTCTTTGTATCGACGGCCTCCTTGGGCATTTGCATCAATGGTTTAAAATACTGAGGCAATGTGCGCGTTCTGTAAGATTCGGGCAATAGGTGGTGATGATAGAGATAGGACAAACCATGGGCCACATGGGCAGGATCTGTCCCATGAAAGCTTCCGCACCCAAAAAGATATTGCACATCGTAATGGAGAATGTATTCAGCCAATCCCCGCCACAAAAGACCCATCACGCTTTGCGTGCGATATGCACGGTCCACGCACGAACGGGACACCTCCAAAATCTCACCCGGCATGGCCAACAACGAGGTGACATCAAACTCCCCTTGCGTATAGAATGAGCCGTGTTTAAGAGCCCCTTCCCGGCGCAAAAGACGATAGGTACCCACAATCTTATTTTTGTCTTTATCTTGCACCACAAGGTGTTCTACGAAAGCGTCGAAGCTGTCCTCATCACGGCCGCGCGCCAACGACGCGCTTTCATTGGCCCCCATTTCTTTATAAAAAACGTCATAACGAAGTTTCTGTGCACCTTCAATATCTTCAGCCCGTGAAGCCAAATAAACACGGAATTTACCAAATTGTATAAAAAAGGGAAGATGCGCTGTGTCCATAGGAGTTCTCTACCTTGCGTTTTTTGCTTTGTCTATGGGAAAACCATAGAGTTCAATTCTATGATCCACAAGATGGTAACCCAAGCTTTCTGCAATTTTTTGTGTCATACGGTTGATGTCTTCATCCTGAAATTCAATCACCTCATTGCTCTCAATATCAACCAAATGATCATGTTTATCCTCAGAAACCGGTTCATAACGCGCCGTGTCTGAACCAAACATATGACGTTCCAAAAGACCCAGGTCTCGAAAAAGTTTGAGGGTCCTATAGATGGTGGCAATGCTGATAGAAGCATCTTCTCTGACCACCCGGCGATGCAAGCACTGGACATCGGGATGATCATTGGATTCGCACAAAATGCGCGCAATGAGCCGGCGTGCCCGCGTAACCTGGACACCTTTGGTTTCTAATGCTTTTTCAAAAGAGTCAGACACACGATTGGCCCCGCACCCATCCTTGACCCCATCCTACCATGATGCCAACATAACACACAAGACAGCCCCCTGATTTATGGAAAAAATCAAACCGAGCCTTGAGGTTTGGGCAAAAAGGTTGTAGACAGCTGGTCCCGCAAAATGGGATAAGGTGGTGTGGGCACCTTGATCTCTTCTTCATCCAAAATCTCTTTGAGCATGCGGTTATAGCCTCGTCTCACAAACTCTTGCTCAGCCGGATTGGTCTTGATCCGCGCCTGAAACACCAGCGCATAATCACGAATTTCATTCACGCCTCGCACCTCAATCGGCCCCGCCAGCTTTGAACGATAGATGCGGTTTTGCCTCAAGTTTTGATAGGCGCGCTCAAGAATTTTTTGAATACGCTCAGGGTCTTCATCATACGGCACCACAAGGTTGATCAAAACACATGAGAAATGGCGACTGCGGTTACCCAAGATTTTGATGCCTCCAAACGGAATGGTCAGCAAGGTGCCGTTGTCTGCGCGCACCCGGATGATTCTTAAGGTCAATTCTTCCACAATCCCCAACTTGCCATCAATATCCACCCAATCGCCCACCACCACATTATTATCCAGAAGACACAATAGCCCGGCAAAAAAGTCTTTCACGAAGGATTGCAACCCCAAGCTGAGCACCACAGACAACAAGCTCAGATTCGTCACGATGGGCGTAATGTTATATTGAAGACGTACCAACACGGTCAGCGATAAGATGATCACCATGGTCACCCGCAACGCTGTCCTCGACACCATCAACAAGGTGCGCATGCGCCCTTTGGTATAAAACGATTCAGGCACATACGGTAAGCGTTTGGGTTCAAGATAATGACGCAAGATGCGATCCCCAAAATGAACAAACAACCACGCCCCCACAAGCAATAAGATAATATCCGCCAGCTGATCATAAATGTTGGCGCCAAGCGTCACTTTGAGATAATAGAAAAAACGAAAATCCCACAGCTCAATGGCCATGACGCCAATCACGCCATAGGTAAACACATAGAAAAACCGATTGGCTTGCGTCTTTGTCCTCAGCCAGCGAAACAAAAATGATTTGTGATCATCATGGCGATGACTCATCAAATACCACACACGCAAACGCTGAAAATTGAGATAGAGCACCGGAATAAGCGGCAACAACAACATCGTCAGCGTAAGAGGCCAGAAAAACCGCTGAAAACTTTCTTCATCAAAAATGAACAGCGCATAAAGAATGATGGGAAAACTGTTCCACAACATCCAAAAGGCCGTTGTCAGTAGGGGAAATTGACGTTCTTGCGTATTTTTGATCCAACGCAAAATGGGACGCTTAAGGTTATGCACAAACGCCATGGCCGAAACGGTCATACCCAGGCCAAAGACAAACATGACCAAAATGCTCACTTCACGCGATAGCTTGAAAAACGAAAAAAGCTCTACAATCCAATCGTTAACAATCCAGAAAAACAGAAAACACTGCAAATCAAACAACAGCGCTTTTTTGCGCTTTTGCGCCCCGGGGTTAAAAAAGGACAAGGGAATATAACGAAACACAACCCCTTGGATGCGCCACAACGCCAGCCACAAAAACAGGCCCGTGGCAAACGCGAGCATGGCATTTTTCAGGTCTGTCACCCCTTCGATCAAGAAAAAGAGGCTGATCTGCACCACAAACATCACACACAAAGGCAAGCACGCGGCAGACACATAAATCAAGAAAGAAACCACCGACTGAAGACGCGGACGAGAGGAAAGAGACGCCAGTGTCCATTTCAACAAATCACCTTCTAAAAACCGGGTTAGCCACCAATGAACCACCACAGCACACAACACAGCCAAAAGCGTTGTCACCGCAAAACTGATGAGCACAAGAGACGTCTCCACCCACAGGCGCCACGACAACTTCCATTTCACCAGATCGCTTATATGACGACTGAGGTCGTTCAGGCCTTTTTGAAGCTCTATGCTGCGCTCTTCAAGGCACTGCACAAACAAAGAGACATAGGTTTTGACAAAAGGAGCCCCTTTCACTTCCTCTTTCTGCTCGGGCAGGCGACCCTTGATCGATGTCAGTGCTTTTTGCACATCCCCTAAATTGGCTTCAATACGTGCCAGATCAGAAGACACATTAGACTTTGATGACTCCTTTGAAGAGGATTTGCTTTCAGATGAAGACGTAGTCTGGGACAAAAGAAGACCGTGCATCCCCAACTTCATGGGTTTGGTGGCGGCCGCGTCTTTCTTGGGCTGCCCCTCCTCAGCCCACACAGACCCTAAACACAGGCACCACGCACAAAAAAAGGCAAGAAAACTGAAGCGAGAGAGCCTAGAAAGGCGAAACATAAAATAGGCGTGGTAGAAGAACCAGATTTGCTTTATCATAAAGACAACTTTGAGAAAAAAAAGAGGAAAAATGCAATGAACCTTTCCGCTTCTTCCCCCGTCTCTCTCCTTGAGGGCCTGTTTTTCCAGCTTTCTGATTGTGGTGAGCCTCAAAAAGTCGCCCTCAGCACCTTCACGCAAGACAAAAATGTGGCCATCTTTGGTCTTCCTGGCGCCTTCACACCCTTGTGCACGGCCGATCATGTGCCAGGCTTTGTGGCGGCCTACCCCAAGCTTAAGGCGCAAGGGATTGACCATGTGGTGTGTGTGTCTGTGAATGACCCGTTTGTTATGCGCGCGTGGCAAGACTCTCTGCAGGCAAAAGACTTGGTGTTTTTGGCCGATCCCGAAGGCATGTGGCTTGAAAAAATGGATCTTCTGTTTGATGGCACCGCCTTTGGCCTAGGCTGGCGCGCCAAGCGCTTTTCACTCACCGCCAAGAACGGCGTGATCCAACGCATGTGGGTGGAACCTCATGTGGGCACCTGCGCTGTGTCTTCAGCCGATCATTTGGTAACGCAGCTCAGCAACCGTTAGTACGATTTCCCTGAACGGGCCCGCGCTTTATTTTTTCTGCATGCGCGTGATGCCATCCCAGTCTTTTCCCGGGGGATATTTGAGGAAGTGCTCACAGCGTTCCACAAAAAGGCTCGCCACAGAATCTTCGTGAAACCCTTGATAGATAAAGCGGTATCTCTTCAAGGCCCGTGACCACTCTTGATGTTGATAGTATGTAAAGGCTTGTTCCATATAAAGAGCTAAATCCGACAAATATCCTCCGGATGAAAAACCCTCCCGCGTGTGCAGCAACTCGTAAACCAGCACCCCTTTTTCCTTGCCCTTAACCGCCACGCGATCAATCACGCGGAAGACAAAATGATCTTTCGCGCCAAGATAGGTTTGCTCATCTACCAAAATTTTGGTCCCATACACTTTATTGAGCGATTCAAGACGTGACGCCAGATTGACAGAGTCGCCAATGACGGTGTATTGAAACCGTTCGTCAGAACCAAAATTGCCCACGATCACATCCCCTGTGCACAACCCAAATCGGCTTTTAAAAGGAGGTTTATCCTCTTTTTCCCACGCAATGTTCATTTGCTTGAGATGGCTATGACACGTCAACACAGCCTGACAGGCATGCACAATATGGAGGCTGTCGCTAAGCGGTGCCCCCCAAAAGGCCATCACCGCATCACCAATATATTTATCCAACGTACCTTGGTTATCCTGAATAATACGCGTGCATGCTTGAAAATATTCTGAAAGATTGCTCACCAACTCTTGCGGCACGAGTTTCTCAGAAATACTGGTGAAATCTTGGATATCTGAAAACATAATCGTGACCCGTTTTTCGTGCCCGCCTAATAAAGCCTCTTCACGGGCTCCTAACAACTGTCTCACCAGCACCATGGGCACAAACTTACCAAACGCATTTAAGGCACGGCTCACACCACTAAAGGCCTTAGAGATCCGATCAATTTCATAAAAATAGGACGGTTTGTGGGATGACACCTCAAAGCGCATTTGCTCAATTTCACCCAAAGAACGAGCCACAGACTCAATCGGCCGTGAAATGCGCAAGACAATTTGCGCCAACAACAGACTGACCACCACAATCACACACAGTGTCAGCAACCCTGCTTCCCACTGTGATTGATAAAAGCCTAAACGCTGATAGTCATTGCCGCACACAAGGCCCAACGAAATGTCTTCCAGAAAAGGAAACCCTTGGGTATCAGACTCAAGGGGAAAGAAAAACAACTTGCTGTCTTTGTCATGACTTTCCCAGACATAATCGGGGTTCTCTTGATACTGCCGAAACGCTGGCCCCCAGGATGGATGGAGATCCGACACCGCTTTAGGGATCACCCCTTTCTGCGAAAAAGACAACCCTTGCTCCATGGAAGAATGCGCCAGACAAACCCCCTTTCTGTTCAACAGAAACAGCGCTTTCACATTACCAATAGAAAGGCTTTCTAAGAGATTCGAAATTTTTTCCACATCAATGTTTAAGGAAATCGCACCCAAAAAGTCGCGGGTCTGATTGTCAAAAATAGGATAGATAATCAAGATTCCCACACCACCAAAAATAAAGCCAAGGGGTGAAGACAATTCAGGCTTGCCTGCCTTTTTTGTATGCTCAAGCCACGCATCTTTTTCTTGAAAAGAAAGAACAGGGTCATGGGTATGGGTCGTGTGAAGTGCTGTGCCCAGTTTCCCATAAAATGACCATGTTACACGACCACCAGAGGATGTTTCATCAAGCTGGGCTGCAAAAAAAGCTTTTTGGGGCAACTCTCCTGCTGTATCTTGCTTTGTTTCTTTAAGGTAAAAATGCCAAAAGAGGGAATTTTTTTGATTAACCTTCATAAAATTGACCACATCACCATGGGGGTTAATAAAGGAAACCCCTCGCAAAAAATTTGTGTTGGAGAGATAGTGAATCACCAGCGGTTCGATCAAAGGTTGTTTAACCAAAAAGCACCCCTCAAGAATGCCTTGGAGGCTTTTCCCCACATAAGCCGAGCTTTTAAAGCGTCCTCGAATCGTTTGTGTGATGTATTCAAAAAGCGCTTCACGCTTTTCACTCGCGAGAAGCGTGAAATCATCAATAAAGGCTTCATTCATATAAGACAAAAGAAAGAGGGCGCTTAAAGACATGCCGCTCACGAAGGTGCACACCAAAATCACATAAATTTTTCTGAAAAAAATCAATCCTTGTGACAAAAAGGGGGGCAATGTCTTTGGTGAAAAAATAAAGGCCTCTCTGACATCCACCACATGGGGCGCAAGGCCTGATTATTGATGAAAAAAGGAAAAAAACCGTAGCCCTTGTGAAAAAGAGGGAACTGCTTTCGCTGTCTCCCCCACACACACATGCATAGCTACCCCCCATGAGCAGGTACGCTACGCCCGTGGATGCATGTTTATATCACCTGCAGAAGAGTTATGATGCCAGTTTTTGGGGCTTGGCTTTCTTAAACCGCATTTCTATCCTTAAGCCGCCTTGAGGTGATGCTGTGGCACACACATCGCCGCCCATATTATGCACAAAACTACGCACAATCGCTAGGCCAAGACCCGTAGAGCCTTCTCGTAAAGGGCGCTCATCTGACAAACGCACAAAGGGGTCAAAAATAGACGCCAGCATGGCAGGCTTCACCCCCGGACCGTCGTCCTCCACATAAAAAGAGACAGCGTGTTCATCTTCCTCAAGGCAACAATGAATGCTTTCCTTCGCATAGAAAAGCGCATTTTCTATGATATTCTGAATACACCGCTCCAGCGCATGTTCGCTGATGAAGAGACGATAGCCTTTGGGAATGCTAAGGGTTATTTTTTTCTTCTGCTGAGCGTTCAGGCGTTTAAGCACACGAAACACCAACGCCAGCACCACCACCTTTTGCGGCGCATCCAACATACCTGTTTTCAAAAAATCGATGTAAGATGCCAGCATCGCTTCCATATGAGAGATATCCTCATGCAACGACGCCACACCTTGCGTCTTCTCATCCAAAAGCGCCAGCTGCAACTTCATACGTGACAAAGGCGTGCGTAGATCGTGGGACAACCCCATCAACATAGCCAGCTGATCTTTGTTTTGCTTAAGCAGTCTTTGATAGAGCGAAACCAGCGATTTTCCAATTTGACGAAACTCAAGGGCCCCACGGGCGAAATAACCCTGCAAATCTCCCCCACGTTCAAGATGGGATGCAAGACGTGAAAGTTGCGCCAACGGCACCAGCTGACGATGCATAAAAAAAGCAGCAATCATAGCGCACAACACCGCGGACACGAGCGACCATAAAAACCACCATAAACTTGTTTTGCCCAACACGCGCTTTGTGGGAAACGACAACTTGAGCACGCCGCCTTGAAGCTGAATCCACACATGAGTGATATCGGGCCCCATAAGCAAGATGTAGGGGTGGGGCAAAAGATGCCGAAGTGCTCGCTCAAAACGAGATTGAAACACGTGATATCCCCGAGGGATGGGAGTGGGCATCGCGGTCATATGATCAGCCAGTAAGCCCCACTTCCCTTCAATCACATGAAGCCGTTCCTCAGGCGAGGATGGGGATGTTTCAAATGTATGGGCGGCTGTAGCCAGGCGATAGGCCATGCCTTCTGAGAGGTGGCGCGTGATGGTTTCCCAGTGACGCCCGAAGAAGATATAACCCGAGACAATTTGAATCAAAAAAATAGGCACCAGCACAATTAAGGCCGAACGTCCCCAAAAATGTCGAGGCAAAAAACGACGTAAAGATAAGGAAATCATCGTCAGGCACCTGCCTTGAGAATATAGCCCACACCGCGTACTGATTGAAGACACGGCACACTACACACCTGCCCCAACTTGGCGCGAAGGCGCCCCATTCGCACATCAATGCTGCGCATAGACACAGGCAAATTGAGCGTCTGAGCAATAAAGGCGCGATCTAGCGGTTTGTTTTTGTGACGCATCAAACACAACAACAGCTCAGCTTCCCCTTCGGTAAGATAGACAGGCGCCCCCCCTTTTGGGCCTTTGAGCACATTATGCCGTGGGTTAAACGTGAAAGGGCCCGCATCTATATCACCCGTTTCTAAAGGTTTGACGCGCCCCACAATGGATTGAATGCGCAAAAAAAGCTCTTCAGGTTCAAACGGCTTAGGCAGATAATCATAGGCCCCCAAAGAAAGGCCATTCAGGCGGTCCTCAATGCCACCCCGGGCTGTCAAAAACAAGACAGGGGGATACTCTTTTTGAGAAGCCAAAAAAGAAAAACCATCTTCTCCTGGCAACATCACGTCCAAAAGCATCATATCAATGGCAAACAAACCTAAAGCCACACGAGCCTGCACCACATCTTCAGCACACGACACGAAAAAGCCTTTTCGCCCAAGAAACTGGCACAATAAATTGCGTAATTTAGGATCGTCGTCTACAACCAAAAGGTGGTGACAAGAAGGCTGCTGCATGGCGATGAACCCCCGGGTTAAGCCCTTATGGTAACAACATCTCTTCCCTCATGCAACCGCCCTGACAGGCGCGGGAGGGGCAGATTTTTGGGTCTAAGGGTTACGCCATGAACGCACTTATAGTAATCTTGACGCGTGCGCGCTCGTAGCTCAGCTGGATAGAGCACAGGATTCCTAATCCTGGGGTCGCAGGTTCGAGTCCCGCCGAGCGCACCACGAAAACCGAGGGCCTTAGAGTTTTTCTCAAAAGACCAATGCAAATCGGGGGGCAAATGAAGATCAAATGGAAGCTTTTCAGAACATAACATAGTAAAGCGTGAGGAGAGTGTGCTCGGGCTAGCCGGCTGCAAGGTTGCTATGACATCTTGCTATTGAAAGGTGGGGCTGTTAGAAAGATGTGATGAGCCTCGGGCTCATTTCAGTGAAGTTAAATTCGGTTACGTGTCGTTTATATGCAGAAAAAGCCTCTTTTTTTTCTCCCCGTTGAAGTCACGCCAAGAGAGCTGGATTATAAGCTGAATCTTGCCCGACATATTTGTCGCAAAGGCTGGGATGTGATCATCGGCAACCCCCCGTTTATCAGCGACGAACTGAAATATAAAGACTATCAGGGTATTTTCCTTGAGAAAGGAATAAATCCGGAAGCAGGTCGTTACCGATCTTTTGGAGACGTTGCCCTTTTCTCTTTGGGTGATGAAGGGGCGGCTTTTCCCGTATACAGCCTGGACTATGACCCAACTGTTGACGCACTCAACTTATGTGAGAAGATTTTTCTATGGGGCGCGCTGCAGAAAGAAGATCTATCTCAACGCCTTCCGGGACATGCGCTGAACAAAAAATATGTTGTGACGGGACATCCAGGGTTTGACTTTTCTTCCCCCAAGTGGCTCCCCTATCATCTGATACTACGCCCTCAGGGCCTTCCTTCTGACTACATTTTGATTAACACAAACTTTTCATCGTGCAATGGTTTTTCCCTGGAAGAAGCCTTCAAAGCATTGACGCATTGCAGTCCATCAACGCGAGCTTTTGTTGAAAAAACCTATGAAATAGAGGGGCAAAGATTTGCTTTGTTTCAAAAAACGCTTTCTTCTCTTTTTCAAGATTTTCCAAACCAGCCCTTTTTGATCAGACCCCACCCAACGGAAAAACAAGAAAGCTATCAGGCCTTTTTTGGCCAATATCCCAACGTTGTTATTTCAGGCAAGGGAACCGTTGAACAGTCTATTGCCGCCGCCAAGCTTGTTTTGCATTGTGATTGCACCTCGGCGCTTCAAGCCTATAAAATGGGCATGCCCGTCATTTCTCTGGCCCATACAGATGTACCGCCATCTGAAGATTTGGATATGCTTGCCAAATGGACTTTGGCCTTTGGGGCCCTGCCAGAAACCTATCAAGAGCTCAAGGGATTGGTTCAGCGTGTTTTGCAAGATGGAGCTTTTCCGCCAGATGTAGACGACAAGATTAATACCAAGGCCCAAGACATGTTGAATCGCATGTTCCATGGGAGCAAGAATGCCACACCTGAGCTTTTAAAACATCTTGAACCTACATTTCAAAAGGTTCAACAGTCATTTGTGCCCCGCCATCTTCACAATCAAAGGTCAAGGGTACACAAAGTCAAAATGTGGGTTCGGAAGTTTCTTCCTGCACACTATAAAGTGCCTGCCTTTTTGGCGGCAACACTTGGAAAAATCTCAGTACGTGATGTTGCACACCGATTGGGCCTTATGGAGCGTTACGATCCTCTTGATTGCACTTTTAATATCAAGAAGATTTATCCCAACGCATTTTATATCTCTCTCAAAACGACGCCGGTAAAAAAGGCGATCTGATGCCACCTGGCACGATCAATATGAGGTGCTGAAGGCAGGGTTTGGTGAAGCTTTGTTAGCCCACTATCAGGGCGATCTTGTGGCAGCAGCTCTCTTTAAAAATTCTTATAAAAAAAGCACTTATCAAACAGAAATTACTTTCGCCAGCAGAATCTTTCTCGTACACTTTTTTTGATGTCACAGATCGATCCTATCATAGGATCTGTTGGAAGTTTTTTGTCAAACCACAAGAAAAACATCGACACCATCTTCAATAGCGACAAGATGTACTGTGTTAAGCTTGGTGACTTAACAAAAGACGTCCTTGATCAGCTACGTGCGCGTTCCTATACCTTGCTTTCGGCCTATTACAAAGATTATTACGGAGATGGATTTTGTGAAGAGGCCTTTGTCCTTTATGAGCAGGATGAAGCCCATGCCCTTGCTTTATGCGCTGTGGTAGACAATCAGATCACATTGCCTGAAGGGGGGTGTCAAATCATTTTGTTAAAGGATCTCCCTGAGAAACAGAGAAAAAAGCTCTATCAAGAGGTGATGGATCATCTGTGGCGCATGGCACAAAACCGCGGTTGCCGAAGCGTTGTCATCAAAGACACACTTTCCGATAACGCGTTGTCGATGCTTGGACAAAAGCTGTTCAATCAAAAATTTTGTGCACGCGTAACGTTTGAGATGAATATTGGGTATGAACATTTTCAGCCCCCCCCTTTTTTTAAGAGCCTTCGCAGCAGCTATAAATCCCTTGTTCGTTGGGGGCAGAAAAATTTATCCCTTTCATATGTTAACAAGGACAACCCATGTCTTGATTCTTTCTTGCAGGTTAAAGCATTTCACAAAAAAATTTCTGGCCGCACCACCCGGTCTGATGCCACCTGGCACGATCAATATGAAATGCTGAAGGCAGGGTTTGGTGAGGCTTTGTTGGCCCACTATCAGGGCGATCTTGTGGCAGCAGCTCTTTTTGTGGATGTCTATCAGACAAGCATTTATTGCACGGGAGTTTACGAAAGAGATTTGTTTCATTACGGTCTGTCGCATGCGCTTCTTTTTGAGGGCATATGCCGATCCTATCAGAGAGGAAACGCGACGTCTTTTTCTCTGGGCTATTTTGACACAGATATTAAGGATCCAAAGTGGTATGATATTCAATTTTTTAAAAAGGGTTTTTGCAGAACCCTGCACCCCACCATCTTTTGGTCGAAGGAGGTCTCATGACCGTAGCGCATAAAAAATGGGTCAGTGATTTTTATGAAAAATCTTACAAAGAGTTAGGCCTTGGGGCACAGCGTCGCTATCCCAATGAAGAGTTGTGTCGATTTATGGGCAAAAATCTTTTTAAGGTGCCTCAAAAGGAGCGAAAAACCATCAAAGTGCTTGAGACAGGGTGTGGGTCAGGCGCAAACTTACGCATGGTGGCTCAAGAAGGATTTGATGCCTATGGCATTGATCTCTCTGAAGAGGCTATAGGTTTGTGCAGACAGATGCTGGCGAGCTCTGGCCTTAAAGCCCACCTTCAAACCCAAGATATGCAAGACTTAGCATTTGAAGACCATTTTTTTGATGTAGTGATCGATGTTTTTTCATCCTATTGCCTCACGCGGCAGCAATGGGGGGCATATATGCGCTCTGTTCATCGGGTCTTAAAACCTGGAGGTCTGTTTTTTTCCTATTTCCCCTCCAAACGCTCTGATTGTTTCCAGTTTCCTGGGGAAGCGCAAATGATTGATCAAGATACCCTGGAGGGCATCCACCGCCAAGATGCGCCTTTTTCTGGAAACACGTATCCCTTCAGATTTATGCACCCAAGAGAATATGAAAAGGCGCTGTTGGATATGAGTTTTGATGTTCCTTACCTTGAGGAAGTGGGCAGAACCTATGGCAGAGGAAAAGAATGTTTCGCATTCGTTGTTGTTGAGGGTGTGAAAAGAGCCCCCTAACCTGAGAAAAGGCCCGCTTTATGGGCACAAAAATCTCTGCGTCGCTGGCTTGTATTGTTCTTGACCTCACAATGTAGACAGGTGCCATCCTTATGCAAACCCCAAGCGTTGACCTTGGGTACCGCTTTATCACAATTTACCGGCTGACAAGGCTAAAGAATTACTGACAAGGCTAAAGAATTACTGACAAGGCTAAAAAATTGTATTAGAATCAGTGTGTCAGAGCTGATTCGCCACAGCCAGCTGCTTTTTGAAGCTTTATTGTTTGAATCTATTAGTAATGAAGAATTGCCAACATGCTTAAAAATTTTTTGGTAAAAAAACCCGACCTTGATGACAAAACAATTCTTGTCACAGGGGGCACAGGATCCTTTGGTAAGAGGTTCGTCCAAAGAATAGTCAACCAATATCGGCCTAAGAAGCTGATTATTTTTTCCAGAGATGAGCTCAAGCAGTTTGAGATGAGCAGTGCCTTCTCGCCTGAAGAGTACCCGTTCTTGCGCTTCTTTATTGGCGATGTCCGGGATTACCAACGCCTAGAGATGGCGTTAAGGGGTGTGGACGTGGTGGTGCACGCCGCCGCCCTTAAGCATGTTCCCATTGCAGAATACAACCCTTATGAATGTATTCAGACGAATGTGGTGGGGGCTGAAAATGTGGTCAGAGCTTCTCTTAAGTGTGGCGTTCAGAAAGTCATAGCCCTGTCAACCGATAAGGCCGTGAGCCCTGTTAATCTCTATGGTGCCAGTAAATTAGCCGCGGATAAAATTTTCACCGCGGGCAATAATATCCGGGGAGACGACCCAACCCTTTTTTCTGTGGTCAGATATGGCAACGTCGTGGGGTCGCGCGGAAGTGTGATTCCTTTTTTCCAAAGGATGCTGCGAGAAGGCGCCAAATCCCTGCCCATCACAGATGAAAAAATGACCCGCTTTTGGCTGACCCTTGATCAGGGGATAGATTTCGTGTTGTCCAGCTTAGCACTTATGCAGGGAGGGGAAATTTTTGTGCCAAAAATTTCGAGCATGAAAATTGTCGATCTCGTCAAAGCGCTGGACCCAAACGTCCAAATGCACAAGGTGGGCATACGGCCTGGGGAAAAGCTTCACGAATGGTTGATCACATCAGATGAATCGCTCGGCGCCATAGAATGTGAGGATCGCTTCATCATTCTTCCAGGCTCCCTGAGGAAAGATGTCTATGGCAGCTCATACAAAAAATTGGAAAATCGATTCGTTTATTCGAGCGAAACGAATACAGAATGGTTGTCTGCATCTGGGCTAGAGACCATGCTTGCGTCATGAAGCATTGGGTCTTGCCAGGGCTGTGAGGTATGCGCAACAACATCATCTTGGGCACCGCTAATTTCACACAAGCATATGGCGTTCTCTCTCACCAGGCCCTCAAGACTGTCGACGTTAGACATATTTTGGAGGCGGCCTTAGCGGGCGGCATCAACGTGCTAGACACGGCCTTTGGCTATGGCCACCTAGCCCAAGATGCTTTGAAGGATCTTGTTGAAAAATGCACGATCAACACAAAGTTTGGAACACATGATGACTGGGATAATGTATTAGCCTATCTTAAAAGTTGGCCTGCCAAAAGCATCGATGTTTTCATGCTTCATGACCCACAAAACCTTGATCGCATCAAGGGCCGAAACCTTGCAAAACGCTTGTGTGATCTGAAAGCAGTAGGGGCGATTCGGCGCATTGGCGTCTCTGTCTATGAATTAGACGAGGTGAAGGCCTTTTCTTCTCGTGTGTGTATGCCAGATGTCATTCAGCTGCCCCTGAATCCCTTGAACCACACATTTGATGAGGAACACTTTTTAGCATACATCAAAAAAAATGAAATCGAGATCCATGCACGATCTTTGTTTTTGCAAGGCGTGTTACTCACCAAAGAACTGCCACAAAAACTCCTGGGCCTTAAAACCGCTTTTGACAAGATGGGGAGGGTATTCAGCCGTTATCCCTCACGTCTGTGTGCTCTTCTTACATGGGCTGGCCAACAACCATGGGTCGACAGGTGGGTCATGGGGGTCGCCTCGCCTCAGAATATGGTTGATATTTTGTCATTATGGGGTCAGCGGTATGAAGAACCCATACATTTTGATAGAATGACCCACGCCCTTGCAGATCCAAGGAGTTGGAATAGATGAGTTGCTGTGTTGCCATTATACAAGCCAGAATGGGATCAACGCGCCTTCCTGGGAAGGTCTTGTCGCATTTAGATGGGCGCCCCCTTCTTGCGTGGGTCGTGCAAGCAGCACAAAGCGCCACCATGGTGGATCGGGTGGTTGTGGCCACAACCAGTCAAGAAAGCGATCAACCCATTGCAACATGGTGTCAAGAAAACGGCATCGACGTTTTTAGGGGCAATGAAAAAGATGTGCTCAAGCGTTATTATGACGCAGCCCAAAGCTATGAAGCCGATCTTATCGTACGTCTCACCGCAGATTGTCCCCTATTAGCGCCCTCTATCATCGATCAGGTGGTTTCCATGGTTCATTTTGGACAGGCTAATTATGCGTCCAATACACTGGCCCACACCTGGCCTGATGGGCTTGATTGTGAAGCTTTTCGCTTTGATACTTTGGAGAAGGCCCACCTTAATGCCTCAAACGCTTCTGACAGGGAACATGTCACACCCTATATTACCGGTCATCGTCATCTCTTTCGGTGTTTGAACCTTTCTTGCCCCGTCAAAGGTTTGGGGTCTTATCGGTGGACCGTTGATACGAAGGAAGATCTGGAGCATCTTTCTCATCTGCTTGCCCACGCCACAGAGAAAAGGTCGCTATGGACTTTGGCGGAGATAGAGCAAACAAAGCCTGCAACAAACACTGAAACAAGCCCTCAAGCAAAAAAACGCAGCGAGAGAAATGAAGGCTTGAAGAACGCCCTTAAGGATGACCCAAGAGATGTAAGGGTATTGGACGCGTCTAAGGCGCTACACCAGCGTTCGCTCCGAAGAATACCCTTTGGCTGCCAGACGTTTAGCAAGTCTTATCTTCAGTTTCCCAAAAACACAACGCCCATGTTTTTAACACATGGCCAAGGCGCCAAGGTTTGGGACATAGACGGTAATGACTATGTTGATCTTATCAGCGGGCTTTTATCCATTGTGCTTGGCTATGATGATGTAGACGTCCATGCCGCCATACAAGAACAACTTACGCATGGCATTTCCTTCAGTTTGGCAACAACGCTTGAGGTTCGTCTTGCTGAAAAATTATGCGCGCTGATTCCTTGCGCCGAAAAGGTTAAATTTGGAAAAAATGGCACAGATGTGACCTCGGCTGCAGTCAGACTTGCACGCGCCTATACGGGGCGCGACAAAATACTGATGTGTGGCTATCACGGATGGCAGGATTGGTCTATTGGCGCGACAACACGCAACAAAGGTATCCCCGCACCTGTTTCTGCCTTATCAGATGTTTTAACCTATCATGATTTAAACGAGGCCGAAGCTCTTTTGAAGCAAGAGACGTATGCATGTTTAATTATGGAGCCTTGCGGCGCTCATGTCCCTCAAAGCGGCTATTTAGCTGCTCTTAAAGAGTTGTGTGAACGGCATGGATCTCTCTTGATTTTTGATGAAATCGTCACAGGATTTAGGTTATCTCTGGGTGGCGCTCAATCCTATTTTGGCGTTACGCCCCACCTGTCATGTTTCGGAAAAGCCATGGCCAACGGTATGCCCTTGTCGACCCTTGTGGGCAGGGCCGATATTATGGATACGATGGAAGAGATTTTTTACTCTGGCACCTTTGGTGGCGAAACCCTTTCTTTGGCAGCATCGCTTGCCACAATAGAAAAAATGGAACGCTGCGGCGTTGTTGACCACCTATGGACCTTAGGCGAGACGCTCACCCATCACATTGAAGCCCTCATCACAAAATATGGCTTGCTAGACGTCATGACCCTTAAAGGATTTGCGCCCTGGAAACTGATCCACTTTGAGGACCACCAAAAGGCCAGTGCTGCCGCTTTGAAGACGTTTTTTATTCAAGAAATGATCGCGCGCGGCATTCTTATTAACGCCTCCCTCAACCTGACCTTTGCGCACCAAAGCGCTGAAAAAGAGAAAATCATAACGGCCTTTGAGGACGTTTTATCTTTCATGGCCGATGCACTGGAAGACGACCTGACAAGGCATTTGAAGAGCCCCGTAATCCAGCCTTTATTTAAAATACGATGAAGAAGAAAACAGCTTTTTTCAGATTTGACGCATCCTTTGCTATGGGGGCAGGACACGCCATCCGGTCGAGCGTTTTGGCTGATGCTTTAACTGAAAGAGGGTGGGTGTGTACCATTGTAACGCCTCAAGCAACCTATGATTTTATGAAAGATCTCAAACGCTTTGCGCGCATGGATCCAGATGATTTTTATCACACACCTGCACCTTGTGATCTTTTGGTTGTGGATCATTATGGTTTGGATCAGGCCTATGAATCCCATTTTCGAGGGTTTGCCACAAAAATTCTTGTGATTGACGATCTGGCTAATCGCGCCCATGATTGTGATGTTTTGCTAGACCCAACCTATGGCCGAAAAAAGGAAGCCTATCTTCCTCTTGTGCCCCCCGCCTGCCTTCTTTTGACAGGGGTCGATTATGCCTTGTTGCGCAAAGATTTTATCTGCCTTCGCCCCCAGGCCCTTGAAAAAAGGCGCGCCACCCAAGGGGTGAAAAAAATCCTTGTCTGCATGGGCGGCAGTGATCCCCAAAATAACACCTTAAAGGCCCTGACCATGATTCAAGAGAGCGGTTTTGAGGGGGACATTGATGTGGTTTTGGGATTCCAGGCACCTCATAGGGAAAAGGTGCAGGCCTTTTTAGACACACTTCCTGCTTCATCAACTATTCACATAGACGCCGATATGCCCACCTTGATATATGAGGCTGATCTTGCCATTGGCGCTGCTGGAAGCAGCGTGTGGGAGCGCTGCTGCCTAGGATTGCCTCAAATTGCCCTCCAAACCGCCGATAATCAGAAGGGTAACCAGGCGCTTTTTGCTTACCAACTCGACCAGGATTTTTTAAAAAACCAAACTTTGCAACAAGCTCAAGACGCGTTGATATGCCAGGTGGATGGATTAGGCGTCTTTCGCGTTTTAAGTGCCATAGACAGCATGCACGACCAACAGAACGCATCCATCAGCCACCGGAGGGTGCAAAAAGAGGACATGCAACGTCTTTTTTCTTTTCACTGCATGCCTGAAATCAGAAAACACTCACATCAGAACCAACCTGCGACGTTAAGTGAGCATCAGAAGTGGTTTTCTCATAGGACAAAAGTGCCGCTGGGCATCTTTGAAATGATTTTATGCGATGGGGATGTATGCGGCAATTTACGACTCGATTATGACCAAGCCACAAACGTCTTCTCTGTTAATTTTTATGTAATTCCGGCCTACCAAAAGAGGGGGATCGGAAGTATCATCATCCGTTATGCTCAAAGGCTTTCCCATGGTATAAAGATGAGAGCTTTTGTGTATGAACACAATGTCAGCTCGCATAACATATTCAAAAAATCAGGATTTGTGCTAGAGAGCGTATCTGAGAAGGGAAATTTCTATGAGTATGACGCGGCCGTATATCATCGCTGAGCTTTCGGGCAATCACAACGGGGATTTGGGGCGCGCGTTGGCGTTGATAGAGGCCGTGAAGGAGGCAGGCGCCGATGCTGTGAAGCTTCAGACCTATACAGCTGATACCATGACCATTGATTGTGACCGGGAAGATTTTATCATCAAAGGCGGGCCTTGGGATGGATATAAGCTCTATGATTTATATCAAAAGGCGCACACCCCCTGGCACTGGCATGAAGCCTTATTTGAAAAGGCCCGTGACCTGGGCATTGATATTTTTTCAACTCCGTTTGATGAAACAGCCGTTGATTTTTTAGAAAGTCTTGGCAACCCTATTTACAAAATCGCCTCTTTTGAAATCACCCACCACCCTTTGATTGCCTATGTAGCGCGCTTGAAAAAGCCCATCATCATGTCCACTGGCATGGCATCGCTTGAGGAAATTGAAGAGGCGGTGAAGGTTGCCTGTTCTGCTGGATGTAAGGATCTGACGCTGCTTCACTGTATCAGCGCCTACCCAGCGGCGATTGAAGACTGCCATCTTCTCACAATGGTTGATTTAAAAAAGCGCTTTCCTCAATGCAACGTGGGGCTCTCTGATCATACATTGGGCATAACCGTTCCCATTGCCGCCACCGCTCTGGGGGCGCGTGTGATCGAAAAACATGTGGCGCTGAAACGTTCAGACGGCGGTGTGGATTCGACGTTTTCACTCGAGCCCCATGAATTGAAGGATTTGTGCCGTCACACAAGGGAAGCTTCGTGCGCCCTGGGCGACCCACATTACAAAAGAAGTGCCGCTGAGCACCACAATCGCATGTTTCGACGCAGCCTTTACGCAGTCGAAGACATCAACGCGGGTGACGTTTTTTCTCCCCAAAATGTCAGGGTTATTCGCCCTGGTTTTGGAGCTCCCCCCAAAAACAAAGAAGACCTCTTAGGAAAAAAAGCCCCAAGATCTTACAGTAAGGGAGACAGGCTGAGTGATCTTAGGAAGAAATAATGGATGTGCTCAAAAACACATGAAGACCTTGAGGCTTGGGTGAACCTGGTGAGCACCATAAGGTTCGAACCTGTGACCCGCTGATTAAGAGTCAGCTTCTCTCCCAACGGAGCTAAGCGCCCCCTTAAGGTTCTGCTGCCAGGGTGTCTTTTTTTCACCTGACGTCAACGCTCTTTTTGCCCTTGCGATGCATGCCACAAAAACAACCACCACCCCTTCAGCAGGGTTTCTGCGTCTGTCTTCCCACCTCCCTCGCCTGAATCAAAAGAGAGAGAAACGTTTCCTCGGCTTTTCCTCAGAACGCATGGATGAGGGGTGATCCCTGTGTGCGCTTGATTTCTTGTGTGCGCTTTTCTTGTGTCAAGGCGTGCGCGCATAGATGTTGCCAGATATCCCGACTTAATCCGCGCGCATCACGCGATCCGTGCCCATCGTGCCTGCCCCCACGCACTTGACTGAAAGGGCATAGGGTTGATCCGCAGGCAGACACCCTTGTCTTGACTTTTTTGCCAAAAAGGCATATATTTTTCACAAACCATGATGTTAACATATTGATTTTATGGGTTTTTCGGCACGTTTTTTGTTTTGGCTTTGCGCTGGTGTGGCGTCTTTGGCGGGCTCACTCATGGCCCCTGTTGATCACAGCACGCGATTGAAGGACCTCGGGGGTCGTCGATCATATTTTCACGCGCCACATAAGCAATATTGTTTGCTTCACAATTCCTACACAGGTAGGGAGTTCGGGCTTACTAATGGTAAGCAAGAGTTTGGTCCAGAGGATCACCCCTTATGTGGGCGTTTCCAAGATCGGCGGGATAGCCTCACCATCGATGATGTTTTTGAAGCCTTGAATGATCTGCCTCCTGGGACGGAGGGCACATGTTATCATCTGGAGACAGACCTTGAGGGCGCGGCCTCTCTTTCATCCCGCCTCGTAGAATACGTTCGTTTCTTTGGGTCTTATAAAAAAGAGGATCCTTCGGCCCCCCTCATTACCCATCATGCGCTCAGCGCCATGTCCGTGCCCCACCTTGAAAAACTCGATCTCGGTTGCTGTCCAGTTGTTGATTGCCCCGCTGCGCTTAAAGGGGTTGAGCTAAGTGCTGACAACGCTTTGTTATCGATCCGAGAACCCTATTATGGGCGTTTGGGTCCGTATGCGGGTAAGCCCCGTATGCCCCGTCTCATGTGTCGCGGCCTTGAGGAAAAGGGGTGGTATGATATTCAAAACAACCATCACGCTCAATACGCAGCCAAACATTTTCTGGCTTGCTTTGGGGCGGGTTGTTTTGCGCCCGAGAACAATCCCCTTAAGATTGTGAACGTTGCCCCCTTTGGCATCCAAGGGGTGGATGAGGTTAAGGACGTGGAGCCTTGTGGAGGTGGCAAGGTTTGCGAAGCCGGCCCTGTGCCCGAGGCGCGTTCACACATCGCCGATGTGCGGCCTGAGATTGCTGATTTTGGGATATGGCTCAATACTGTCACCCGTGCCGTCAACGCGGTATTATCACGGGCATGGATCTTGCCTGATGCGGCGGGGGAGCGTTTGGCGATGTCTTTGCAAGATCGCCTTGAAAACGCAACGCAAGCGGAGAAAGACGCGCATAAAGACACCTTGAAGGCCTTGGTGACGGCTGTCCCTGCCCTCGCCCCTGTGGTCATGCTTCCAAAAGAGGAAGGGGAAACCCCCAGCCCCCTCACGATCCCCTCGATGCCGCCAGAGATGTGGCGAGAGATTTTTGACTTTCTTAGCCCCCAAGATCAGGCCCACACCATCGTGGCCTACCCCCCTTTGTTCCAGAACTTGGCATTCTTGGCTTCTGTTTTTCCCGAACTGCGCACACACTTGCCACACAGGATCCCGTTGGCGCTGGGTGGGGGCAGGGTGGTGACGAACATAGGTGAAAATTGTGTCGACATACTCGATGCAAGCCCATGGCACCTCAATCGTATCAGAACATTAGAGAACAATATTCCTTTGAACAAGCTCAGCTTACCCCGTGATCCCATCACCCTGCCCAGCCTCACGCTTGAAAAGCTCTATTCGCATCCCCTCACCCCTGTGGAGATCACCGCTGAGATCACGTTTAAGGCAAAGCGGCGGGCAGGTGAACACGAGGGTGACCCCACCACGGTTATGGATGCCTTTCTCACGCTCACCAACACACAAAACAGCACGCGAACTCAGATTGGCCCACTCACCCTGATCAAGCCGTGTGTGCTGAACAGCCTTCTGCCCGACATGTATAAGCACCCAGATTATCAGGAGCTGGCTGGCACTGTGCTTCCCTATCTTGCGCTTATTGAGCTTGAAAAAGGAGCGAAAGAGGCGTGGCAAGCGCTTGCCTAGATTTTATATCAAATAAAAATATATTGCGCATGGCAACGACGCGCAGTGGACAAAAGATGCTCTTATCTAACCAAGATCTTTACCCATCTCTTCAGGCCCTGGGTGTCGTGACGATCTTTGACCCACATTCCTTTTTCATCAGGCTTTTTTCACCCAGCCTTCATGCCTTTTTATCCTACTGAGAAGGGGCTCATAACGATGACCTGCCTGCAAAAACATTTTTATTGATTTTTATCTATAAAAGACATGCTTTGCTTTGTTTCTGACAAAAAGGGGAGAGAACATGAGCAAAGCATTGTGGGGGCTGCTCATCGCGTGGGCTTTTGTGGGAGGCGACCGCGTATTAACCGCCTCCTCATGGGTGGTGGTCGGCTCTTTTTTAGGTGATGAGGGCAAAGGGGCTGTCTGTGACTTCTTAGCTCAAGAGGCTGACTATGTGGTGCGTTTTAACGGTGGTAATAATGCAGGGCACACCGTGATGCAGCGTGACAAGACCTATACCCTGCATATGCTGCCTTCAGGCGTGATCAACCCTTCGGTGGTGAATGTGATTGGGGCTGGGTGTGTAGTCAATGTGGCAGCTCTTGGCGAAGAAATTGCGGAGGTGGAGGCACAGCTGGGTCGTCCCATCTTGCCGCATCAGCTTGTGATTGACATGCGGGCTGGGTTGATTTGTTCTTTTCACCTTGAGCTTGACAGGGCCCAAGAAGACAGCGCCAAGCAAAACAACATTGGCACAACCCGTAAGGGCATTGGGCCTGGTTATGTAGACCTCTCTTCCAGACTGGGTTTGCGTTGTGGAGATCTCTTAGAAGATCAAGGCACACTCACAAACAAAGTGCGCAAAGTTGTGGCGTGGCATAATGTATGGCGCAAACACTATGGATTAACGCCCCTGTCTGTGGCAGGCGTTGTGCAAGAGCTTAACACATTACGCCCGCTTATGGCCCGCTATGGGCAAGATGGGGTTTCACAACGCTTAACCACCGCATGCGCACAGGGAAAAAAGATCTTGTTAGAAGGGGCGCAAGGGTTGCTTCTTGATCTCACATGGGGGCACGCCCCGTTTGTGACATCGTGCTCTACAGGCGTGGCCGCGGCCTCTCTGGGCACAGGGGTGCCACCTCATGCCTTGCGCCATGTCTGGGCGGTGGCCAAAGCCTATGCCACGCGTGTGGGGGAAGGCCCTTTTCTAACAGAGATGCTTGAGGAAGACGGCCGCACAACCAAGCTCCATCAGCTTATACGCGAAAAAGGAGGTGAATATGGCGCCACAACAGATCGCCCACGACGTATTGGTTATCTTGACCTTGTGGCCCTCAAAGAAACGGTTCAGCGCCATGGCGTGGGCGGCCTTGTGCTCACAAAAATAGATGTGTTAGATGGTGTGGATAAGATTCCTATGTGTGTTGGGTATCGTGACCCTGACACCCATCACATGGTGACGTATATCCCTGCTTCTTTAGCGGCCTACAAACGCCTTAAGCCTGTTTACAAAACCCTTAATGGATGGCGCACCCCCACCGGCAATCTTCAATCATTTGATGCCTTACCGCCCGAGGCTCAAGCTTTTGTAAAATTTATCGAAGATTTTTGTGGCCAAAAGGTGTGCATGATCAAAACAGGACCCACCCGTGAAGCCTGCATGATGATCACCCATCCGTGGAAACAAGATAAGGATAAGATTATGAGCTAAGATGAGATGCATCGGAGATATCTTTCAGAATATTGTGAAAAGCGCTACCCTAACTATACGGGGCGTGCGCACCTGTTTGGCCATCAACAATACCGACCACCGTCAGACGCACGCCGACAGTGCATACTTGACATAGCCATGCCCCCTACGCCATGTTCACGCTATATAAGTTTCTTGTCGCCACACTATGATGACAGAAGGCTGCTCCTCTTCCAAGGATGGCTCCCCTAACGCTCTATGCCATGGTGATCGTCTTTTTTATGTTCATGCCTGAGGTTCTATGCAAGATCTTGAGACCCTTTTCTCTGCGACCCTGAAGGTGCTCTCTGAAAAAACCCGCACACGCGCGGCACGCTATGAAAGTGCCTGCCGCCTGCTTGCCCGCGTGAGCGACTTCCTTGAGTCATCCTGGCCCCAGGATGAACATGCAGACCTTGACGAAAAAGAGTTTCTTTTTGAATGCCTCATGCACCGGTTTGACATCCTTAACCCTTATAAAGAGCATGTGCACAAGCTATACTCAACGATGGCAAGCCATCCTGACGTTGCCTTCACACAGGTGTTGCAGATGCGCCAAAGTTTTGCACGCACGCTATCCACCCAAACGCTGTGCTCTATGCCTGTGTGTATGTCTTATGGCCTGACATGGGTGTATAGCCAAACCTTTCCCACCTGGTTGGGTGATGACACGCCCGATCTGGCCCCGACTATGGCCTATGTTGATGGGCACCTCACGTCTGTGCTGACTGTTCAGCACACGCTTATCAAAAAGCTGAGAATTTAGGCTGAGCACACCTGAAACACAGATTTATTAATCATTCGTAAATGATTTACTCGGATAATAGAAAAGGTAGCTTTGACAAAGCATCAGTGAAGGGGGAACCATGTCAGACAGAGAAAATGAAACATCCTTTGAAGGGCAAAACCAAAAGACGTTTGGCGAGGCCCACCACAAAGACACACAAAACAAATTTCAGTGGAAAGGGAAAGAATTACCCTTAGAGGCCTTGCTGGCAAGTCACAGAAAAAACATGGACGCGGTAAGGCAGGCCCAGCAAGCCGCTTCAGATCTGGTGCGTGATGTGGCCCAGCTCAACGGTCAATATGCGCGGCATTCTTTTGACGATATTTGCCGTCAAACACGCACGTTTTTCACCGAAGCCAGCATGCCCAAAAACATGAACCCTGAACCCATGGTCAGTGCCATCAAATCCTCTTTTGAGCGCTCTATGTCTCATTATAAGCAAGTTACAGAACTTTTTTCTCAATCCACGTCAAAAATCTTTAACAGCTATAAGAAAAGGTTTGATGAAGGTCTGCAAGAAGCCCAGGACCTATCGAAGCAAAAAGAAAACACCTAAGGGAAACATCTTCCCTGAGAATACCCTTGGAGCATGAAAGCACAGAAGGGCCTTTATCAAGGCCCCTTCCCTTGCAAATCCGGTAGGAACCCCACAAAGGGGCCCAACCAACCAAACAAGCACCCCTCTCTTTTGTCTGAAAAAGGGAGCTTAAGATGACACAACCTGCAATAACAGAGATAAACGAGCGTCCACAGCCCAGACACACCCCCGTGCCCAAAGCGTAAACGCCCCTTTAAACGCTTGTTTCTCCGCTCTAGAAGCTGACTTTCACGCCCACAACGCCTGTAAGGGCACGCTGATCCCTGATGACATTGCCTTTTGTGGAATCTTTCATCTGCTGGACAAACAAACTCATCTCATAAAGCGCCGAAGGGTTTTTGGTGAGGTGATAGAACCCTTCAATATAAATCTGCACACCGGGTTGAACAGCATAGGTCAAAGAGGCGTTGCCGATATTCGTCACAGCCTTACTTGTCTTACCATCCACGGCAAAACCTGTCTTGGCCTCACTACGATAATACCCAAACGCAAGCTTTGTGTCCCAGAAAAAGAAGGCAATCGCCGCATCAAAAAACCGCGGCGCACAGGCATGGGCACCCACATACTCAGACGGCGCCACGCCCGGTGCGGCCACCAGGTAATTACCTTTCATTTGTGCGGTTCGCCCCATCCAGCCATATTCAGCACCCAAGGCAACTTTATCAAAGGTAATGTCTCCACCCACTGTCACGCCGTTGGTTTGGTGAAAATAAATGTCTTCACCATTCGGTCCTTTTTGTGCCGTGCGCGGCGAACCCGTCACCCCCGTCACAGAAAGACTGAGCTTGGCATCTGAGGTGACAAACTCCACAAAGTTAACACCAAATCCCCAGAACTGCTTGTTATAATAAATATCTGTGTCAGAGATGGGCCCTAAATCAACACGGTTTTTCCGCCCAATCTTAGACGTATCCGGTGTATAGCTGACACCCAACTGAAACCCCCAAAAGCGCGGCGTCATAAGGGTAAATTTAGTGGCATCATCCGAGTCACCCACAAGCTCAACTTTGGCATAACAGCCTGTTGTGAGCCCCACATAACCGCGGTGAGCACTGGAGCCAAACCCCCCTGTGCCCCCAAGAAGCGAGGCACCACCAAAGGACATAAGGTCTTCCACGCCGGCATAGTTCCCTAAGTTTAACGTCGCGTACTTAGAGTACAGAGAAATATAGGCCTGAGGGACGATGTAGTGCGTTTTGGCAAAACGATCACCCGAAAGCATCATCGTGGCCATCCACTGGTGAAAAGTGGCAAAATCCATCTGCCCATCCACCTGAAAGGCAATTTTCGTGTTGTCTGTGGTAAAAGAAGGGCCGCCCGTTTCATAGGCAGAGGGTTCCGAACTCAGCACCCCACCATCTTTTTTGATTTTTTCAATCTCACGGTTGCTTTGGCTGCCGCTAAACATATTGAAAACAGCCGACCCCGTGATGCCAATTTGCGGCATAGACAACGCCGAACCATCGGCACTTAAAGCAAGACTCGGCAGCCATAATCCCGCCGATACGAAGGATATGGTTTTCAAGAAAGAACGCTGTGTTGACCTCACTGTGGTAACTCCCTAACATCAAAGAAAACTGTTTTTGGAAAAAGTAAACAATTTCTTAAAGAAGCGCCATAAAAAAAAGAATTTTTTTAGATAAAACGTGCGACCTCAACCATCCATCGGCCTTCTTTTTTGAATAATACACGCGTCTTTCTTTGTATTAGTGGGAAAAAATTATGTCCTTAACTGTCTATCTTGTGGATGTCTCCCACTTTATCTTCAGGGCATATCATGCGCTGCCCCCCCTTGAGCGCCCAGATGGCACCCCTGTGGGCGCTGTGTACGGTTTTTTATCCATGGTGATTAAATTGATTGATAACCACACGATGGACGCTTTAGGCATGGTTTTTGACAGCAAAACCCCCACCTTCCGCCACCATATTGACCCTGCCTACAAAGCCCACAGGCCGCCGCCGCCGCCCGATTTAGCCGTGCAATTTTCACTTGTGCGTGAGGCCTGTCAAGCCTTTGGCTTTATGTGTCTTCAATGTGACGGCTTTGAAGCTGACGATATCATGGCCACCTATGCCACACAAAATGCAGCAGAAGGCGCTAACACCGTTCTTGTGTCCAGTGATAAAGATCTGATGCAGTTGATTAACCCACATATTCGCATGTTTGATGCCATCAAAAACACCTTTATTGAAGCTGACGCCGTAAGGAAAAAACTGGGTGTCGATCCAGGTCAGGTTATTGATTTTCAAGCATTGACAGGCGATGCCTCTGACAATATTCCCGGCGTCCCAGGCGTGGGGCCCAAAACAGCGGCGCAATTGATCCATGACTTTGGCAGCCTTGACAACATGTATCATCATCTCGACCACATCACCAAGCCCCGTCTGCAGCAGCGCCTTGCCGAAAACAAAGACAAAGCCTTTTTATCTCAACGGCTTACGCGCCTTGATCCCCAGGTGCCGATTACTGTGCCCCTAGAGGATTTACGATTCCACGGCATCACCTATGACAATGCCAAAGCTTTTTTGGAAACCAACCACTTTAAAACCCTTGTCAAGCGCTTACGCGTACCTTCTGAGCAACACGCGCCCGCATCCATCACCTACCCCCTCACCTTGATTGACACACCTGAAACCTGGGCACTTTGGCAAAAACACATACGCAAAAAGGGAGTCATCGCGCTGGCCACCACACATGATGATGAGCAAGACCCCTCATGGGCGCTGTTTCACCCAGATCTTGGCGGGGGTATTCTCAGCGCACACCTGTCGGTTAAGGGACCGTTGATTCATGATAAAAGCGTGCTCCATGTGATTCATGATGCCCCCGCTTCCCTCAAGGACACAGGCGCCCCCATCAGTTATGATGACACGTTCCTTATGGCCTATTTGCTTGAGGGGCCGTCGCAGAAAAACGCGCGCGAACATTATCACACCCTGACACAAACACCCGAACCCCATTTTGAAGGCCCACAAGAGCTCATCAAAGATACCCTCAAGGAAGCCTTGTGTGAGGCATGGGCCACGTGGTATGTGATGCCGCTTATGAAACAAGCCCTCAGAGAGAACGCCATGTGGGCGCTTTATCAAAAAATAGATAAACCGCTGCAAGCCGTGCTGACATCGATGGAGCAGGCGGGCATCTTGTTAGACACGGAAAAACTTACGCACCTGGGCCACACCTTTCAAGCCCACATCGACGCCGAAGAACAGACCATTTTTTCTTTGGCAGGCACAACGTTTAACGTGGCGTCACCTAAACAATTGGGCGAGATTTTGTTCACCAAACTGGGCCTCACACCTGTGGGGAAGCGTGGCAAAGCCGGCACCTACAGCACCAATAGCGATGTGCTAGAAAAGTTGGATCACCCCATTACGGCCCCGCTGCTTCGCTTTCGCCAATTTGCTAAACTCAAAAGCACATATATAGATGGCCTGTTACACGCCCTGCCCGAAGACTCTCAAAGACTGCACACAACCTTTCTTGCCTGCGGCACATCTACGGGCCGATTGGCCTCCATAAAACCGAATCTTCAAAACATTCCTATTCGAGATCCAGAGGGGCGTGACATTCGCAAGGCGTTTATCCCCAACCCTGGTCACCTGTTGTTAAGCATTGATTATTCGCAAATTGAGCTGCGCCTTTTGGCGCACATCGGCCACATTACACCCCTGATTGAAGCCTTCAACCGCGGTGAGGATATTCATCAAAAAACAGCCTCTGAAATGTTTGACATCCCCTTAGCAGACGTCACGCCCACACTCAGGCGTCACGCCAAGATGATTAATTTTGGCATTATCTATGGCATCAGCGCCTATGGGCTGGCCGAACGCCTGGCCATCCCTCAGAACAAAGCCAAAGATTATATTGAACGCTATCTCGAACGCTATGCGGGCATCAAAACCTATATGGACACACAGATCGCCCTGGCACAGAGCAAGGGGTATGTCAAAACGCTGTGGGGCCGGCGGTGCTATATCCCGCAAATCCATCATAAAAATCCGGTCTTAAGAGGGATGGCCGAACGCCTGGCCATTAATGCCCCCCTTCAAGGCACCAGCGCCGATTTTATTCGAGACGCCATGGTGAAGATTGGCGCTTTCTTGGCTAAGGAACAGTCTACGCTCACCCTTCTGTTACAAATTCATGATGAGTTGCTGTTTGAAGGCCCTGCCGATGAGATTGCACGACTCACACCCCACCTTGAAGCCATCATGAGCGGTGTTGCGTCATTGGAGGTGCCCCTTGTGGTGTCATCATCCACAGGCATGTCATGGGAAGAGGCCCACGCGTAACCACCGTGTTGCAAAAAACATCAGATGCTTTATGGTGAGGCAACGCTGATGAACACCGTGAACCTTTCATGACAACGCTCCTGCCCCCTGTGCCCTTAGGTGATCTATCTCAACCTTGTGTATGGGTTTTTTTGTGTGGATTGAACCAAGATTTTAACGGAGAAAAAGCCCAAAGAAGCCGCGCCGTTCTTGATGCCCTTGGCAAGCAATATGGATTTCGTTTTTTGGCGCTTGTGCCGCCCGCGCGGAGCAGCCAATGGGGCAACAGGCTGTGTTGGCCGCAAGAAACCCCTGCGCTTTTGGATGAAACCTGGGCGTATATCAAAGCTCAAACGCAAGACTTAACCGTAGCGGGTTATATTGGCTTTTCTAATGGTGGCTTTTTCTTATGTGCCCTTTCTCAGCACAAACTTTTGCCCGTCCCCCTGGTGGCCATTGCCTCTGGCGGCATCGTGAAAGGCACGCCCGCAGCCAATCGCCTTGTCCTTCTGGTTGATCCCAGCGACCAGCCCTATGGAGACAAGGCGCACGATATGCTGGGCAGCGCGAAGGGCACCCCTCTTCATGTCACCCTTCACACCTTTGAGGGCGGGCACACAATTCCTCCAGACCTCCTGGCCGAACAGTTAACACAGCTGACCTCTCACCGCTAAGAGACAAGCCAGACGCCCCTACCCGAAAAGTGTGCTTGTGCAAAGGAAGTAACGCATTTTAAGTATTGTGATGCGCATAACCTTCGGTGTGAACCCCGCCTGTCAGACCGCGCGCCAAGAAAAGAGCCAACCTTAGGTCATCG
>CBFICL010000016.1:0-12247 GCA_965661165.1 uncultured Holosporaceae bacterium
GCTGCGCAAATCAAAGGAAGGCAGCACCCAAAAACCCAAGGCGGTGAATCCTTTGCCTCATCTTGCCAGCTAAGGGGCGGACAGCATTTTCCGGCCCATTGTGACAAATGCTTTGACTTTTTGAGCATGAATTTATAGAACCAAATAAGTCTTCTCAATAATGTGAGCGTTTTTGTCCATGTCTAACCTTTTTCCTTCTCTCTGGGCAGCATCAGGCTTAGCGGGTGGTGCGGATTTGCTCCAGTTCCTGCCTTTGGTGCTGGTGTTTGTGTTGATGTATTTCTTCTTTATTCGTCCTCAGCAAAAAAAAGAGGCTCAGCAGAAAGAGTTGCTCGCATCGCTCAAGGTGGGGGATATGGTGCTGATGCAGACAGGGCTGATTGGCAAAGTTCTGCGCCTTACCAACGAGCATGAGATTTTGTTAACGGTGGCGCCTGATGTGGATGTGCGGGCGCTCAAATCCTCTGTCGTCAAAGTGTTGGATGAGAAAGAGCCGCGGCAGGTGCGTGTGGCAAAAAAAGAAAAGGATGCCGAGAAAAAGAAGGTTCCCCAGAAAAAGTCTCGTCCTTTGCAGAAAAAGAGTTCTTAAGGGTTTATGTGGTCTTGGCGTCGCCTTTCGTTGCTGGTTGTCACGAGCGTGTGCTTGGTTTTGTCCTTGCCGGCATTGATGGGGCCGCATGCGGCGGCGCGCTTATTGCCGTCCTTCCTAAGGGGGCCTTTTTTGACGCTTGGCCTGGATTTGCAAGGGGGTGCGCACCTACTTCTTGAGATTGATCAAAAGAAGATGGTGTCAGATCACTACTCTCTTCTGATGGGCAGCCTACGTCGCAAGCTGCGCGATAAAGAATGCCGCTATGCAGCGTTTCGTGCGTCTCCTGCGGGCATTTCCTTTGAGTTGCTTGATGACAAGCCGGATGCTTTTTTGTTAGAGGTTCTTCACAGCGTAGATGGCGCCTTGCGTATGCAGCGCACGGGTGAAACGGTGCATGTGATGCTCAGTGAGGAAAGTTTGGCTGCACTTTTTAAGCGAGCACAAGAAAAATCCATCGAAACCATCCGCCGGCGTGTGGATGAGACGGGCACCAAAGAACCGGTGATTCAGGCGCAAGGTGATCGTATTTTGTTGCAGGTGCCAGGGGCGGATGATCCTGAGCGCGTGAAGGCGTTGGTGGGTAAGACGGCGCGCCTTACCTTTCAATTGGTGCAAAACGTGTTGTCTTTGGATGAGATGCAGTCTTTTGTGCCCTCACCGGGTGATGAAATTTTGTTTTCCTTTGAATCAGAGGGTTCTCAAGAGCGGCGGGGGCCCAACGTGGCCTATGTGGTGCAGAAAGAGGTCTTGTTAAGCGGCGATATGTTGGTGGATGCGCAGCCCTCTTTTGATGAATATGAACGGCCTCAGGTTTCTTTCCGCCTTAATGGGTTAGGGGCCGAGCTCTTCGCCACAGTGACACAAAAAAATGTGGGACGTCTTTTTGCCATTGTGCTTGATGGCAGTGTGGTCAGCGCCCCGCAGATTCGCGGGCCCATTCCTGGGGGGCAAGGCGTGATTCAGGGGAATTTTTCGCTCAAAGAGGCTCAGGATCTGTCTTTGCTGATGCGCGCCGGGGCGTTGCCCGCGCCGCTTAAGGTGTTGGAAGAGCGGCTCATTGGGCCAGGGCTGGGGGCAGACTCTATTCAAAAGGGCACGTTATCTACGGTGGTGGCCATTGTGTTGGTGGTGATGATTATGTTTGCGGCCTATTCCGTGTTTGCGGGTTTTGCGAATGTGGCGCTCTTGGTGAACCTTGTGCTGCTGGTGGGCGGCATGGCGTATCTGGGGGCGACGCTTACGTTACCTGGCATTGCCGGCATTGCGTTGACCCTGGGTATGGCGGTGGATGCCAATGTGTTGATTAATGAGCGTATTAAGGAAGAGCTGCGTTTGGGGCGCAGTGTGCGTGGGGCCATTGACATGGGGTATCAGCGCGCCATGACCACCATTATTGACTCTAATCTGACAACGCTGATTGGGGCGTTTATTCTTTATAGTTTTGGCACGGGTCCTGTGCGTGGGTTTGCGGTGACCTTGTCCATGGGGATTTTGATTTCCATGTTTACGGCCGTGTTATTGTCACGTGCCCTTGTTTTTCTGTGGTTTGCGTACAAGCGTCCACAAACGCTTTGGTTATAGGTGAGGTCCTGACATGGGTTTTTTAAATCTTAAACATGTGCCAAGCATCGATTTCATGGGGAATCGTCGTGTGCCTTTTGGGGTTTCAGGCGCCTTGGTGCTTTTTATCTTGCTGGCGCTGTTGATCAAGGGTGTGCCCTATGGTGTCGATTTTAAGGGGGGCGCCATGGTGGAGGTGCGCGCGCCTCATGCGGTGAAGCTTGATGATGTGCGGCCCGTGTTGGCCAAGGCGCTGGGGGGCAATGCCTCTGTGCAATCCTTAGACACAGCGGCTGATTTTTTGGTGCGCTTTGATGCTGAGGCTGTGGGAGACGACAAAGACGCCACCTTGAGCAAAATTACACAAGCGTTTGGTGAGGGAAGCCGTGTGCGTCGCTTTGAATCTGTGGGGCCTAAAGTGAGCGCTGAGCTGTTGCAAAGCGGCCTTTATGCGATTTTCTTGGCGCTATTGGCGATGCTTTTGTATATCTGGTTTCGCTTTGAATGGCGTTATGGGTTGGCGGCTTTGTTGGCGTTGCTTCATGATTGTGTGGCGGTTCTGGGTCTTTATGCCGTGGCGCGGATTGAGTTTAACGAAACAGCCATTGTGGCTTTGTTGATTACCGCATCCTATTCCATTAATGATACCGTGGTGGTGTTTGATCGGGTGCGTGAAAACAAAGGGCGGTATACCACCATGCCCTTGCAAGAGCTGCTTAATCTCAGCGTGAATGAAACCCTGTCTCGCACACTGCTAACATCTCTCACGACGTTGGCGGCTCTGTGGGTGCTCTATCTTTTTGGCGGGCCTGTGATTGCCATGTTCAGCTTGCCCATTTTGGTGGGGCTTTTTGTGGGTACGTATTCGTCCATTTGTTTGGCGACGCCGCTGTTGTATTTGTTGAGCCTCTCTTTTCACAAGGCCGCGCTTGTGAACCAAAACAATCGGCACGATCCCTAGCTCTTATGGCATGTTCTCCTGCTTTTCTTGTCACGCCGTCTTTGTTAGCAGGTCTTTCTTTATCGCTCGTCGCAGGCCCTTTAGGGGCGCTCTTGGTCTGGCAGCGCATGACTTATTTGGCGGATGCGTTGGCCCATGCAGCCATTTTGGGGATGGTATTTTCCTTTTGGATGCAGGTGCCGACGGGCCTGTCGGCCTTTCTGTTTGCGTTCGCCAGCGGCGCGTTGATCTGGCGGGGACTGGCGCGATTTCGAGGCCATGAAGACACGTTGCTCATTCTTTTTTCTGGCGGTGCCATGTCTTTGGGGCTTTTTTTGATGACGCTTTGGGGCTTTTCGCGCACGCATATCATGAGCTATCTTGCCGGTGATCTTGGCGCCATACAGCCAGAAGAGAGCTGGATGGTCATGGGGTTTTGCTTAGGGGTAGCCGGGCTGCTCTATGCATTGCGGCGACCGCTTCTTTCCGTGGTGGTGTCACCTGCGTTGGCGCAGATTGAGGGGCGCCCTGTCCCCATTCTTTCGTTAGGTTTCTTGGTGACCACATTTTTGTTTGTGCTTGTGGGTCTGAAGTGGGCGGGCTCTTTATTTATGATGGTGTGTATGGTGTGTCCTACGCTAATGGCGTCTTTCTGGGGTCGCACACCTTATCATGTGATGGTGGGGGCCTCTGTGTGTGGCGGGCTAAGTTTTGTGCTTGGCTTTGTGCTTGTCACTGTTTATCACACCCCGCTGGGTGCATCTGTGGGTTTGGTGATGGTGGTGGGTGTCGCTCTGAGTTGGGCGTTGGCGCGCCTCTGGCCTCAAGGGATGCACGCAGGAAGGGCGGCATTGTGAGCAGGACGTCCTCTCTTCCTTTATCTGACCCGGGCCAAGCTTCTTTTGGTTATTACCAACATCCTGTGCTGGTGGGAGATCGTATTTTTTTTGTGGAGGAAGGTGATCTTTGGCAATCTGACATGGCCGCGGGTGGCACAGGCAAGGCCCAGCGGCTCACGTCATGTCAAGGCGCCATCACATCGCTGGCGATCCCACAAAGTAGTGATGTGGCGTTTTATGCGGGCACCAACGAAGGCGATACTGAGCTTTACCAACTGTGTCTATCATCAGGGGCTACACAGCGCCTGACCTATCTTGGGGCACAGCTTGAGATTGTGGGCTGCACAGAGGCAGGGGATGTCATCGTGCGTTCTAACCACAAAACGGCCTTTGCATGCCTCTTTCACCTCTATACGTTTGATCGGGCTTCTCAAGCCTTACGCCTTATCGACGTGGGGCCGGCCAATTTTATCAGTACCGCTGGCGATACTACCGCGTTGGGTCGGCATGGCTATGGGTATGTCACATGGAAGCGTTATCGTGGCGGCACGGCTGGTGAAGTTTGGGTACAAAAAGGGTCATCCCTATGGCAGCGTCTTTTCCCTGATCTGCACAGCAATGTATTGCGTCCCACATGTGTGGGTGATCGTCTTTATTTCATGTCTGATCATGAGGGGATCGGCGCGCTTTATTCATCTACATTGGATGGCCAGGATCTGAAGCGGCACACGCACTTTGACGATTTTTACGTGCGCCACCTTTCCACAGACGGCACGCGTCTTGTCTATAGCAAGGGCGCAGATTTGTGGATGTTTGATCCTTCCGCGGATGAGAACACGTGCATTTCCCCCACCGTTGCCTCGGCGGGGATGGGGCGCACGCGCGCGTTTGTGTCCGCCCAAAAAGATCTATCCGCCTATGGGTTGAGCCCCAGTGGTCAGAAACTGTGCCTCACAAGCCGGGGCCGTCTTTTTTGCGGCCCTCCATTTGGCGGGCCCATGATTCAGCTGGGTCAGCGGCATGGTGTTCGTTATCGTCTGGGCACGTTTGTGGATGAAGATCATGTGATCGCCGTGCGTGATGGAGGCGAGAAAGAGGTGCTTGAAATTTTTGATGTGAGCACCCTTAAGGCCAGGGTCCTTCAGGGGGATTGGGGCCGATTATTATCCCTAACGCTGTCTCCGCAAGGACATTTTGTCGTTGTTGCCAACCACACCCATGCATTGTTGAAGGTGGACCTCAAGACAGGAAAGGTGCACACCATTGATCAAAGCGCCTTTGGTGTTTACGCTGGTGTTAGCGTTTCGTCTGATGACGCGTTTATTGCGTATGGATTTGCAAAATCTCATAAGATCCATGTGATCAAAATTTTCTCCGTCAAGACAGGCAAAACAGTGGAGGTGACACACCCTGTGTTGGGAGATGTGCATCCGGTATTTGATCCGAAGGGGCGCTATCTTTATTTCTTATCCTGCCAAACCTATCGGCCCGATGAGGTGGTCTATCAGCCTTGTTTGATCACCTTGTCTTCCGCGCTGACTTCACCCTTGATTTTGCCGGAGGAAAGCGCTGAGGAAGGCAAGGAAACCAAAGAAAGCGATAAGAAGAAAAAAACACCTTCGGTTGTCATTGACGTTAAGAACATCCAATCGCGCACACTGGCGTTGCCCATAGAGGCTTCGCATTTTGTGGGTTCTGCTGCGACCTCAGAAAAGGTTCTTTTTTTTAAAGATAAGGCGCCGCACAAGGCGGATAAAAAAAGTGAGGGCTTAAGCATTGTGGCGTTTGACATGGCTCACCTTAAGGAAGAGGTGCTTTATGAGGGCATTTTATACGCCGATCTGGCGCGCATGGGTGAGTGGTATGTTTTGTGCGACACACAGGAACGTTTGCGTGTGTTGCGATTATCTGAGAAGCCCGATGATGACGATACATCCTTTCGTGCGGGTGGGTGGTTTGACTTTGATCGCACCCTCTTTGAAATTGCACCCCATGAGGAGTGGCGCTTTATGTTTACAGAGGCGTGGCGCCTGCAGAAAGACTTGTTTTGGGCCGAGGATATGACCGGTGTGGATTGGCAAGGTGTTTACAACCGTTATGTGACGCTGATCGATCGCGTACACACATCAGCAGAGCTCATGGACCTGATTAGCGAGATGCAAGGCGAGCTCGGCGTTTCTCATGCCTACACCTGGGGGTATGATGCAGGGCAAGGTCCTTGTCATAAGCAAGGTCTTTTGGGAGGGGATCTTCGGTATGATGACGCTCATGACGTGTGGCGTTTTGTCGCGCTGGGGGATGGTTCAGGCACAGAGGAAGAGGCACGTGCGCCCCTCAAGGCGCCGGGGCTGAATCTTGTAGAGGGAGATGCCCTATTGGCGATTGATGGGCAGTGCCTCTCTGAGACTGTGTCGCCTGATCATGTGTTGGTGGGCAAGGCTGATGCGTGGGTGGCGCTCTGTGTGAGGCCCAAGGGGAAGAAAACCCCGCGCACTGTCTGGGTTAAACCCGTGGCTGATGGGCACGTGCTGGCCTATCGGGCCTTTGTGGAGGAAAAAAGAGCATTTGTGCATAAAGCGTCTAAGGGCAAGGTGGGGTATCTTCACATCCCTGATATGAGCGAATGGGGGTTGCAAGAATTTTATAAGGCCTATGCTCACGAATTTGATCGCGAGGCCCTGATTCTTGATGTGCGCTTTAATCGTGGCGGCATGGTGTCCAGCGAAATCTTATCACAGCTGATGCATAAGCGTTTGGGCTATGACCAAAGCCGTCATGAAGGGCGCGTGCCGTATATGTTGGATGCTCCCCGTGGCCCCATGGTGGCCTTGTGCAATGAATATACGGCTTCAGATGGTGACATGTTTGCCCACAGCTTCAAGCTATTGGGATTGGGCCCTCTTATTGGGAAGAGAACCTGGGGTGGGGTGATTGGCATTTTTCCCAAGCACCCGCTGTTGGATGGTTCATGGACATCACAGCCCGAATATGCCTTTTGGTTTCATGATATTGGTTGGCGCCTAGAGAACAAAGGCGCTGAGCCCGACATTGTGGTGGACACACCACCCGCATCTCATGGGCAAGATCTCCAGCTTGAACGTGGCATTGATGAGGCTATGAAATGTATAAAAAAGCGTGATTAATGAATATGTTGCCCACATGAAATAGAAAAATTATCCATTCTTTTATAAAAGGACCTTTACAGTGTCTGTAGAGACCGTAAAGTCGCTCTTTAATTTCTATCTTTTTTGTTGTGAAAGCAATAAAGATGTCGTTGGCTTTTGTCAGTTTTTATGTCACTTTTAACGCAGAATAATTTATGTACAAATTTGGGATTACGCACTTTTATGAAAAAAATATACGTTGCCGTTGTTTCTGTGGTCATGGGGCTGTCTATGGGGCAGGTGTGGGCCAAGGAGGATGCGTCTCCAGTGAAGCGGACGCTTTCGTTTAGCTCAGGCTATCTCACCAATTCTTCAGGGTTGACGTATGCAAACAGTAACCGGGCCTTGTCGAACTTTTATGACGAGCTCGGCATGGCTTATGGCGCTGGGTTTGACGCCGTGGCCGACACAGGCTGGGGCAGCCGGAATCGTGGATGGTTGGCGCTTTTAAACATCATTCCTAACAGCATTGTCACTTATGTTCAAGGCACGGGCTACCATGAGTTTGGTCACTATTCACGAGATAAAGCCTATGGGTTCAGCCCTGTTTTTGCGAACGATCGCTACGCAACCCAGGATCCCAGGCGTTATACGGAAGGGTTTAAAAACCCCTTCACCTACACGCTTTATCTTTTTGCAAGACCGTTCACGAGCGCGGCCACCTATCGAGGAAAATCGTTGTGGGTGCCACAGGCCCTTCTTGATGGTGTGGATGAGGCGACACAGCAAGCGTTGGCGAACGCCTACAGAACGGGGGGGATGTTAGGTTTAGAAAACTATGTCAATGCAAACCTCCATAACCCCAGTATTGTCAATCTTGCGAAGAATCAGGCTGATATGGAGATTATTATCTCTGCCGCGGGTGTGAACAACGCCATGCGCCTCTCGGGGGATTTGGTGGATCGTGCGCGCAAAGGTGACGGCCACATCACCGATGCCTTTATGTATATAGATGGGCGTTTACAGTCATTAATGTATCCAAGCGAAGAGGGAAAGCCCAATGCCTCTGCGGGCAATGATATGGATAGCTTGGTGGCCAGTTATCGCCTTAAAGGGTTTTCGATTCGCAAGTCTGACTTCAACACAGCCAACACCATTGCCTTTTTCTGCAGTACTTCCACCTATGCCTATATGTTGGGGTGGTATAACTTTGTGAACAACGGCAACACGCGGGTAAAGCCATTTACCTGGGGTGGCGTGTATGCGCCTGATGTAGAAGCCTATCTGTTGGCGGAAGGTATTTCCTATAAGATTAAAACAGGCTATGCGGTGAACGATGTATTGTCATTCCCGGTGTCTGTGGAGTTTGTGAGCAAGGGGAAAAAGGGCGCTGAGGCCAGCGTGGGTGCGTGTTATCGCTTTGAGGACCTGGGGAATATTGAGCTTTCGGGCAACGTGCTGTTTGGTCGTAAGCTGGGGGGTGATGTGCGTTTGCATGTGCCTGTGGATCGTTTCTTTGTGGAAGGCGTGGTGGAGAGCATGCACCAAAAAAGCTTCTATGGTCAGCGGAATATCCCCACACTGAAGAAGAGTGTGCGCAGCACCGCCTTCCTCATTCGTGCCGGGATTTCGTATTAGGAGAGAAGAAGGGGCGCGGGGGCTTATGCTCAATGCCGTGCCCCTCCTCTTTTGGCCTGCAGGTGTCACGTTTTGGGTATAAGCCCGCCTAAAAACATCCTTCTTGGGGGCCTCTTATCGTTGCATGTCCTGCGCGAAATTTTTATTTTTCAGCAAAGCCGGTAAAGACAGGGTCAAAATCGTGAAAAGGCAGTGGGTTAGGCAAGGACCTCAATCCATCGAATGAGTTCTTTGATATGTGTGATGGGGGTGCGACGCAGGCCTTCTTTGGAGGACGAAGATTGTGCCTTCTTCTTTTTGGTTAAGGGCATGAGCGCTTGGGTGAAGCCCAATTTAGCTGCCTCTTTAAGGCGCGCCTCCATTTGTGTCACAGGACGCACATCGCCGGAAAGGCTGAGCTCACCAAAAATTACCACATCATTAGGAAGCGGTGTTTTTTTGATGCACGAAATCAGGGCCGCGGCTACGGCCAAATCAGCTGCAGGCTCGCTGAGTTTGAGGCCGCCCACCACACTGAGGTAAATGTCTTTTTGACTTAAGTTAAGGCCGGCCCTGGTTTCCAAAATGGCCACCACCATAGACAGACGCCCATGATCCCACCCCACCACCGAGCGACGGGGCGACGGCAGGTAAGACGGTGAGGCCAGGGTTTGGATTTCGGCCAAAAGCGGCCGGGTGCCTTCAATGCCGGGAAAAACCACAGAACCTGTAGCGTTTTCATCCCGGTGGCTCAAAAAAAGCGCTGAAGGATTGGACACTTCATGAAGGCCTGTTTCCGTCATATCAAAAACGCCCAGCTCATCACTGGGGCCAAACCTATTTTTCTGGGCGCGCAAGATGCGAAAGGGATGGCCGCGCTCGCCTTCAAAGTAAAGCACCGTATCCACCATGTGTTCAAGCAATTTTGGTCCTGCCAGGGCGCCATCTTTTGTGACATGCCCCACCAAAATGAGAATGACACCATACTTTTTGGCCGCGCGGATCAGTTCGTGAGAAGCGCTTCGAATTTGGCTGACCGTGCCAGGTGGTGCATCATTGTGCATCAGGCTCATGGTTTGAATCGAATCCACAACAGCCAAGGCTAGGTGCTCTTGCTCAAGCGATTGAATCACCTCTTCCACATAGGTGCTGGAGGCCAGCTTAAGCGGCGCATCAGAAAGCCCTAAACGTTGGCTCCGCATGCGCACCTGATCAAGCCCTTCTTCGCCTGAAATATAGCCACACGGCAGCTCGCGGGACAAAGCCGCCGACACCTGAAGTAAAAGGGTGGATTTGCCAATACCCGGGTCACCGCCTAATAAGACAACGCTGCCCGGCACCAGCCCTCCACCGCAAACACGGTCAAACTCTTGAATATGTGTGCACATGCGTTGTAACGGGTTTTTGGCTGTTTCTTTCAGGGAGGTGAAATGAAGCCTGGCCCCTTTTTTCTTGGTTTTACCAATGTCGGCTGTTTCTTCCACAAAGCTGTTCCACATGCCGCACCCCTCGCAGCGGCCCGCCCATTTGGGTGCAATAAAACCACAGCTTTGACACACATATTGCTTTGAGGCGCCCATGACGTCTTTCTTTGACTCGACCACAAAGTTCTATTCTATCGCGTCCAGATGAAAAATCCAATGTTTTGCACCTTGGCGCCGTGCCGGGTTGGTTTTCTTTGTGAGGAGGGGTTACCCCATAGCGGTGTCCGCTGATTCAGCCACAAATTCTTTGTGTAAATTGGTGGAGTGGCACCGGCCGATGGCGTCATAGTTTTTCTCAATCCAGGCTTTGCCTGATTTGCGCCCCTCTTCAAACAGAAAATGAATAAATCCCCAATCTGGGTTAAGCGCACTTGAGAGATCAAGGTCATTAAAAAGGGTTTCATTACGCACCAGATGCATGTTGAGACGCTTCATGGTGCCTTCTTGGATGACGCCTTTTTGCATCAAGTCACCCACAAAATCAATCATGCGCATTTCACGCATCAGACAAGCATTATAGGTGATTTCCTTGTGCCGCTCGATCACCTCATGGGCCGTGAGGGGCAGGCGCTTGCGATTCATCACCGTGAGCTGGATCACCATAATATCAGGGGTGTCACATGAATAGATGAGGGGATAAATGGCCGGGTTGCCCACAAACCCTCCGTCCCAATAATTCTCACCATCCACTTCCACGGCATGAAACAAAAAAGGCAAGCACGCGGAGGCTAACATTTTCTGGGGCGTGAGGGTATCGAGTGTAAAGAGCTTAAGCTTGCCCGTGTTCACATGGGTGGCGCACAAAAAAAGTTTCAGCTCTTTGGCAGAGCGGAGCAGCTCAAAATCAAAAAATGCTTCCACCATATCCCGCAAAATGTTGATGTTGAGTGGGTTGGTTTGATAGGGGGAAAACACATTTTGCATCAAGCTTGAAAAAAAGCGAAAGGGATCAAATTGAGGGGTACGCATATCAAGGGATTGTGGGAAAAAAGCCTTGTGATAGGGGCTGAAGAGGCCGCCATCCGCAATTTTTTGCCAAAAGCGCCTCATTTCTTGGCGTCCGCCCTCAAGGCCTCCGCGCAGCAATCCTTGGGCCAGGGCCACAGCATTCATACCGCCCGCAGAGGTGCCACTCAACCCTTCAATATCAAGGCGACCGTCCTCAAGCAAGCTGTCCAGCACGCCCCAGGTAAACGCCCCGTGGGATCCGCCCCCTTGAAGCGCAATGGCAATTTTTTTGCGGGGTTGCTCCTTATCACGTGCGTTGCCGGTTTGTTGTGTTTGCTTTTTTTCTTCAGAAGCCGCCATGAAGGCACATCATACATCGTTCATATTCATGTTTATGCATAACGGGAGATGTAAAATTTTAAGTAAAAATCTGTGATGATATTGTGGATTTACATTGTAGCGGGATCTTTTATAATTTTTCTATGCAAAAAGAAATGAACGTTAGGTTGGTGGAAAGCGGCGATGTCAAAACAAGACTATTATGAGGTGCTTGGTGTGCAAAAGGGGGCGTCTGATGCCCAAATCAAAAGTGCATACCGGAAACTGGCGCTAAAACATCACCCTGATAAAAACAAAGGGGACAAAGCTGCAGAAGCCAAGTTTAAAGCTATCTCTGAAGCCTATGAGGTGCTAAAAGATAAGCAAAAACGGGCGGCCTATGACCAAATGGGTCACCGCGCCTTTGAGGGCGGCATGGGCGGCGGTGCAGGCGGCTTTGATCAAGGCGGGTTTAACTTCAACTTCAAATCCGGGGGGGCTGGGTTTGATATTTTTGAAGATATTTTTGAAGATTTTATGGGCGCCGGTGGCCGTGGTCAGCGGGGCGGAGGCCGTCGTCGCAGCGCTGAAGTGCGCGGCTCTGATTTGCGCTTTGATATGGAAATTTCTTTGGAAGAAGCCTTTAAGGGCCTGAAAACAGAAATTTCTATCCCCACGTGGGCGTCGTGTGATACATGCCACGGGACAGGTTCTGCCGGCGGCAAGGCGCCCAGCGTGTGCGGGGCGTGTCATGGGCAAGGCACCGTCACGGCGCGGCAAGGCTTTTTTGTGGTGGAGCAGCCCTGAGGTCAGTGTCACGGCACGGGCCAAAAAATTGAAGATCC
>CBFICL010000016.1:12345-26612 GCA_965661165.1 uncultured Holosporaceae bacterium
CGGGCGTGCGCGGGGGGAGTGCTGGAGATCTTTATATCTTTGTGACCATTCGTCCCCACCCGTTGTTTCAGCGCGAGGGCCGCGACATTCATTTTCAAGCGCCCATTTCCATGGTAAAGGCCGCGTTGGGTGGGTCGTTAGATGTGCCCACCATTGATGGCAGTCGTGTGCGCGTCACCATCCCGGAAGGCACGCAATCAGGGCATCGTCTGCGGGTGCGCATGAAGGGCATGAGTGTGCTCAAAAGCACGCTGCGCGGGGATCTTTATGTGCAAACCATGGTGGAAACGCCGCAAAATCTTAACACCGAAGAAAAAGACCTCTTGCGCACCTTTGAAAAAAAGACCGACGAACGCAAGGCCCAACCCATGGTGGCCAAATTTCTCGATAAGATTGCCTCTTTGTTTCGTTAAGGCCCTCCCGCTAACGTCTTTGTGCTCGTTCAAAAGAAACGGTTCACCTGATGGGGGAAAGAGTTTTGCTTGCCGTGATTTAGCTCTTATACCCTGGGACGTCCTTAGGGGTTGCAGTTTGTGGGTTTTTCCCTTTTTGTATGTAATGCTTCTATATTTTTAGCAACACGAATACGCCGCTGATCATCACCTATGGGTACATCTTCTATCCATATGTTTATCTTTTCTGCTAATCTGGTTATGACAGACTTTTCTCCTGGACGGGCTATTTTTAACTCGACGAAGGTGCAAAAATCTATTTTGATGAGGCTGATAGAGTGGGCCTGTGTGTTTGTGTATAGCCATGTCAAAAAGTTGATCCTTTTATCCACGGCAATATGCCAGGTGCCTGTTAGGTCAAGAAACACCGCTTTTCTAAGATCGTGTCTATAGTCTTTAATACTCTCCTCTGGGAACCCTACTAAAAAATCGTTCATGGCTTTTTCGAAGCAACCTGTCTCTTTATTTTTCAAAACAAGGAAATATCTGTTCTGATACACAGAAAAGTTGTTTATTATAGTGAAGAGGGTTGTCTGACTTTTATGTCTGCCTATATGGGCAAGATAGGCCCTTACACAATCGCCCACAGCATCTGCACCAGGTGTAGGAGGCGGGTCAGCAAAAACGTCGATGCCCTTGTCGTGAACAAGAAAGTTGTAGAGAGATGAGCTATGTGGATGGCCTTCTGCTGCATCAACAATGTCAACGATATCTTCTTCCAACAGGGTAAGAACAGGGGGCGCTACCTTGATCATACAAAGGTTATGCCGATGGCGCGTTGATGCCATGGTCAGAAAAAGATCAAGCACGCTTTTTTTTTGTGCAGGGTCTGTAAAGTGTGGGTTTGTGGATAGGTCGCATAGATGACACTGAGCCATCTTTTGCGTCCACTCTGTCCATGTCCTCATGGTATGCATCTCAGCAAAACCACGGGCAATGATCACGGGCTTTTTTCCTTTGATTATACAGCGCCCTACTTGCTGGCTTTTTATCATGTCATGCCAAACGCTGTGTGAAGGTTCGTGTACTAATTTTTCGGCAATAAGGGTTTGTATCGCGTTTGAGGGGGTGTCTGTGGGCGTTGGTTCCTCTTTTTTGCGCTTGGGCTTAGAGGCAAGGGCGAGACGCGCTGAGGAGGTAAATGCCTCTTGATCAGACGTTCGTTTGGGGACAGCTACCCGGTCAAAATCCGCAGCTAAATTTCTTTGAGCCGTAGGTGGTGCAAAAAGCGGATGGGCAAGCGCCCAACACACACACACAGAAACGAACACACCATAAAAAGACATCCACATTACCTTTTCTCCATCGCACCATTCACATATCCACTTATCCCTCAGGGTTGGAACCTCATCAGATTCGCAACAAAGGTTCCACGCACCCCTAGCGTCGTCGCTTAATCGCTTTCCCACCCCTCTTCATTTTTGGCTCTCTTAGAGAGGGAAGCAGGCCCAGCTGATTGATCATTCGTTTTTCTTTTGGAGGCGGGCGTGGGATCAGACGACGAACCAAAGTCGGGCCTGTTAACTGGCGTAGGTCGAGGCTCGTCAGAGGGACCATGGACTGAGAACGCGTTATTTGAAGATGTGTCTGCGTCAGGCAGCGCCATCATGTTGCCGACGCTGAAGGGATTGGGTGACGGATACGTGGGTCCATCACCACAGGCTTCATCTACCTTGAGAAACATCGGTCTATTCAAAGGCTTTTTTTGAGGAGATGGATCGCTGGCTGCGGCTTCGTCATCGTTTTCTGAGCCTTCTGCGTGAAGGAAAGAGTTGGTCATACTGGCCTCACCAGCAGCGCCTGCCTCTTCTGTTGCCTCATCCTTTGTTGCGCTTGTGGCTGAGGATAAGGAAGAGCCGGTTGCTTTCCTTGCAGGTTTTTGTGGCGTGCCTGGCGTTGTTGGCGCAGCACTTGTTGTGCGTGCAGGCGAAGTGTCTCGTGTGAGCGGATCAATATCACGGGTATTGATACCTGGCCCGGCCACCAGCGTGGCACTGGCCCCTAAACATAAAGATACAAAAAGAGACACGTTTTTCACACAAAAACCTTTGCTTTCAATCAGATTCTGAGCTTCAGCGTGCCTTTCTATTGACTAAATGTCAACATAAGATCGATACATTATATCGAAAATAAAATTTCTTTAAATTCAAGAAGAAAATGATTTTTTTATGTAAAAAAAATAATAAATTTATCGTTTTTTGATTGTCTAAGACTTTAATGAATATCTAGAAAAAATAAATCTATCTATGCGTCTGATCCTGGCAAAGTGAGGGGGCCTCGCGCGCAAAAAGGCTTCCTGCCCGTTAAGAGGGTTTGGCAAAAGGATAGGTGAATAACAACACATGCAACGTGTTGAAAACGGCATGGGCAATGATGCAGGCTTCAAGGCGCCTGGTGCGGTGATAGGCCCAGCCATAAGCCAAGCCGGCAACACACGCCATGGCGGCATAGCCGTGATGGGGGAGGTGAGCCAGCCCAAAAATAGCGCTGGTGAGCACCAAGGCCCAGCCCCACGAGAGGTGATACCGCATCAATGTTTGGGTCAAAAACGTTTGTAGAAAAAGGCGGTAAAACACTTCCTCACTCAAACTGGTCCACAAGACGTTTTTGAAGAGCCATAGGGGGAAATAGGCCGGCACCCCGGGCTCAAAGGCCACCACCTGAAACCACAGGGCCGGGGCCAGCAAAGCCCCTGCAAGTACAAGGCTCGTGCCGCCGCCCACAAAGAAGCTGCGCTGCCAGACAGGCCATGACGCCCTTTCAAACAGGCACAGGTATAAAATAAACAAACTCACCACCACGCTATCTGGCATAAAACACAAGCAATAAGAGGTGGAGTTCGGTTTGATGACAAGCGATGGCAAGCTGAGCACAGGCTGAATCCCTGAAAAGGTGTGCTTCATAAGAAAAAAACCTAAGAGGGCGGCTAGCGTCCCCCAAAGTAGTTTTTGGCTCGACGTTCGCGCATGGCGATAAAACATCCATAAAAAGCCTCCTTCGACCAGCAGGCTATAGGGGCCCAACCCTCCGTGGGTGCCCATCCAGACAAACCATCCTTTGATGGTGCCCATAAGAAAGATCACGCCAAGGCACACGCGAATCTTCGACCGCCATGGTGTGAAAAAAGGAAGCAGTACGCCCAGAAAAGCGGCAGGGCTTGTATAGTAGAGGGCGGCAACAGCATAGAAACTGGCTATTTTCACTGAGGATATAAAGCGGTCAAGTGCTTGGTGGAAGGATCTGAGGAAAGGGGTTAGAAAAACGATATTTGTGGCGCTTATGGTTGACATCAACGTGGATCTCAGTTTGAGTGGTTCTTTTTGGATAATAACCTAGATAGTGATTGCATGCTCAGAAAATCAATTCTTTGCAGAGAATACGCCTCTAAGGTTTCATATAATTGAAAACTTAGATAGATTTTTATCTATACGCGCAGCCAATAGGCGCTGCAAAAGAAGGAAGAAGGATCGAGGTTGGTTATGATGCTTTCGTGGGGACCGCTTAAAGGACGTATCCATCCAGCGGGCTGGCCTTTTATTGCCTTAGGGGCCGGGCTTAGTGTCTTGTTTTTGTTTGTGTGGCCTGTGGTGGGCGTTTTGGCTTTGGTTCTTACTTTGGGATGTGCAGCCTTTTTTCGTGACCCTGAGCGTGTGGATCCCAAAAGTACGCAGGCCATTGTCAGTCCAGCCGATGGCGTGTTGGTGGATATCCGCCATGCGAAACCTCCTGCGGAAGTGGGTCGTTATCGTGAAGGGAATTGGGTGCGTCTCAGTGTTTTTCTCAGCCTTTTTGATGCCCATGTGACGCGCATGCCCCAAAAAGGACGTGTGTTGATGACGACGTATCACAAGGGACAATTTTTCAATGCATCCTTAGATAAGGCGAGTCAGAAAAATGAACGCAACACGGTGGTATTGGAAGCGGGAAACACCACCATGATGATCACGCAAATTGCAGGCCTGAGTGCGCGGCGCATTGTGTGTGATGTGTCGATTGGTGATCAGGTTGTGCGGGGGCAAGCTTTTGGCATCATCCGATTTGGCAGCCGTGTTGACTTGTATTTGCCAGATGATGCAGAAATTTTTGTTCAAAAAGGGCAAAAAATGGTTTCAGGGGAAACGGTGCTCGCCAAAAGAGCGTGAAACGCCACAAGCTTACTTTATAGGCTGAAGGCTTGCTTCAGATCCCTGACTTGCCTCTTGGTTAGATATTCGGTAATGATCAAAGGAAGTTGTTTGTTTATTAGCCTATCTTTGGCATTCTATGATGAGATCACCCCTTAAGGAGGCTATTTTGCGTAGCGAAAAAACGCGTCTGTCTTCAGCGCGCGCCGAAAATGCACCATCGCTGGATATATTGCATCGTCTTTATCAAAAGATGCTGCTGATTCGGCGTTTTGAAGAACGGGCCGGGCAATTGTATGGTCAAGGGTCGATTGGTGGGTTTTGCCACCTTTATATTGGTCAAGAAGCCATCGCCGTGGGCACCCATGAAGTCAAAGAAGAGCAAGACACCATGGTCACGGCCTATCGGGATCATGGGCATATGCTGGTGGCAGGGATGGATCCGCGCTTTGTGATGGCAGAGCTTACCGGCAAAGCCGCCGGCAGCTCACAAGGTAAGGGTGGGTCGATGCATATGTTTGATCCTGATAAAGGCTTTTTAGGCGGGCACGGCATTGTGGGTGCGCAAGTGCCGCTGGGCACGGGTGTGGCGTTTGCCCATCAATATGTGAATAAAGACGCAGTGAGCCTTGTGTTTTTGGGTGATGGCGCCGCCAATCAGGGGCAAGTGTATGAGGCCTTTAACATGGCTTCTTTGTGGCGCCTGCCCGTGCTCTATATCATCGAGAATAACCGTTACGCTATGGGCACATCCGTGGAGCGAGCCTGCGCCAACAGTGAGCACCTTTATAAACGGGGTGAGCCGTGGGGTATTCCTGGCAAAAAAGTTAATGGCATGGATGTGTTGGAAGTGATGGAGGCGACGCGTTCTGCCCTGGCGCAGGCGCGCACGGGCCAGCCGATGTTGCTAGAGATGACCACCTATCGTTACCGGGGGCACTCCATGTCGGACCCTGCCTTGTATCGCACCAAAGAAGAGGTGGAAAACGTCAAAACGAATGAGGACCCTCTTTTGTTTATCAAAGAGCTCATCTTGAGTCAGGTGAAGGGGGAAGATAATACCCTCAAAGCTATTGAAAAAGAGGTCAAAGAGATTGTGCTGGATGCCGTGGCATTCGCAAAAGAGGCGCCCTTGCCGGATGATGAAGCGCTTTACACAGATGTGATCAAGGAGGAAACATAAATGGCAGAGGTGGCGATTAGAGATGCGTTAAGAGACGCCATGGCCGAAGAAATGCGCCAAGACAGCCGTGTGTTTTTGATGGGCGAAGAGGTGGCAGCATATCAAGGGGCCTATAAGGTGAGCCGCGGCCTTTTGGAAGAGTTTGGCCCCAAGCGTGTAGTGGATACCCCCATCACCGAAAGCGGGTTTGCGGGTCTGGGTGTGGGCGCAGCGATTGCGGGGTTACGGCCGATTGTAGAGTTTATGACCTTCAATTTTGCGATGCAGGCCATTGACCACATCATCAATTCTGCGGCCAAAACCCACTATATGTCGGGTGGGCTCATGTCGTGTCCTATTGTGTTTCGTGGGCCTAATGGCTCGGCGGTGCAGGTGGGTGCGCAACATACGCAATGTTTTGCCAGCTGGTATGCGCATTGCCCGGGATTGCGTGTGATCGCCCCTTATGATGCGGCCTCTGCCAAGGGGCTGCTTAAAGCGGCCATTCGTGACCCTAACCCTGTGGTGTTTTTAGAGCACGAGTGCCTTTATGGCCATACTTTTGAGGTTGAGCCTGACAATGATAATGTGCTGCCCATTGGCCAAGCTCACGTGGCGCGTGTTGGTCATGATGTGACGATTACGGCTTTTTCTTATGGCATGTTGCTGGCCACGCAGGCGGCCGAAGCGTTGGCAGAAAAAGGTATCCAGGCAGAGGTGATTGATTTGCGTACATTAAGGCCTCTGGATCGCGAGACGATTCTCAACTCAGTGCGCAAGACCAACCGTCTTGTGAGCGTGGAAATGGGCTGGCCTCAAGGGGGTGTGGGCGCGGAAATTCATGCCATGCTGAACGAAGAAGCCTTTGATGATCTAGACGCACCGCCTGTGCGTGTGACGGGCGTTGATGTGCCCATGCCCTATGCCACAAACTTGGAAGCGTTGGCCTTGCCACGCGTGCAACAAATTGTTGAGGCCTGTTTGAAGGTGTGTTACAGAACGTAAGTAACTGTGATATCAGATGCGCCTTTTCAGGTGCGTGTTTTTTTTTCTGTCTTAAGGAGCCCTTATGTCCATTGAGATTTTCATGCCTGCCCTTTCACCCACCATGAAAAAGGGCCACCTGGTGGCCTGGCATAAACATGAGGGTGACACCGTTGAGGTGGGGGATTTGCTGGCTGAAATTGAAACAGACAAAGCCACCATGGAAGTCGAAGCCGTGGATGACGGCGTCATGGGGGCCATTTTGGTGGCCGCGGGCACCAAGGATGTGGCGGTGGGCACACCCATTGCCGTGTTGCTGGAGGAGGGGGAAGAAGCCTCTTCTATTTCTGCGCCGTCTCCTTCAAAAGAAGCGGCTGCCAACACACCAGTCAATCATGCGCCTGCCAATCATGATGAAACATCCCTGCCGCTTGCGCCAGAATCTGTAGAAGGGGTGGAGACGTTCGATGTGCCCGACATGGTGCCACATCCTGACAATGATGATCGGGGCGGGGTGCGTATTTCACCCCTGGCGCGAAAACTGGCCCGCGACCATGGTGTGGATACACGTGCCCTCAAAGGTTCAGGCCCACGGGGTCGCATTGTGAAAGCTGATATTGAGCATGCCCTTGCGGGGGGGGATTCTGCTTTGCACACAGCGGGCAGCGCTTCAGCGCAGGCTCTGCAATCATCTGTATCTACGACGCCTTTGCCGTCTTCAACGCCTGCTCCTGCGTCATCTGAGGGACTCTTTTCTGGCTATGAGCCAGCCTTTGAGGCTATGCCTGTCAGCGGCATGCGCGAGGTCATTGCCCAGCGTTTGTGGCAATCAAAATATGAGATTCCCCATTTTTATGTGACCCGTGAGGTGGACATGGGCGGTGTGACGGCGTTGCGGCAAAAACTGAAGGCGCGCGACATCAAGCTGTCTGTCAATGACTTTGTACTCAAAGCCACGGCTCATGCGTTGCAAGCTTTCCCGCTGGTGAACAGCGCGTGGGCACAGGATACCATCCGTGTTTATCAAACAGTGGATCTGGCGGTGGCCGTGTCGGTGGCCGAAGGGCTGATTACGCCCGTGATTCGTGACGCCGCATCTAAGGGACTGAAGGCGCTGAGCGCGGAGATGAAAGATCTGGCCACGCGCGCGCGTGAGGGCAAGCTAACCCCGCAAGAGTTTCAAGGGGGCACCTTCACAGTCTCAAGTTTGGGCATGTTTGGGATTGATGCTTTTTCAGCCATTGTGAATCCGCCCCAGGCGGGCATTTTAGCGGTGAGCGCCTTAAAAGAGGTTCCTGTGGCGGTGGACGGTCGTGTCACCGTTGCCCCGCGCATGGCCTTAACGCTGTCTGTGGATCACCGGGTGGTAGATGGCGTGCTGGCTGCCCACTTTTTAAATCAGATCAAGCTGTTTTTGGAAGATCCGGCCGCCATGCTGTTATAAATGGCCCGATCATGGCGCGCGTGACGCCTGCGTGTGGCACGTTTTATCGGTGTGAATGGCTTGACAAAGAAGGGCCGCTGACTCACCTTTAATAAGCAGGGCGCTTAGCTCAGGGGGAGAGCGCTGCCTTCACACGGCAGAGGTCACTGGTTCAATCCCAGTAGCGCCCACCATCTTTACACCCCCTGCCTTTTTTGCGCTGAGAAAGCGCCACATAGCGCTTATTGTGAGGCCCTTTCTCTCTTTTTTGGCCTATGATCTTTTTGCTACCTGTGTTCGCCCCGCAAACACAAACCCCCCCTATGTCCGTCCTCACAACACAGAGCGTTTTTGTCAGGTTGCTGGGCTTCTGCGCTCTTTTGTGCGTGGCTTCGTTAATCCTGTTTTATGACACAGTTCGCCTCGCCACACTTAATTGACAATAAGACAACAAAAAGAAACAATGGGCGAAGGTTAGGTTATTGATTATAAAGGTTTTATCTATGTCTATGTCTTGGGGTCGTATGGTTTGTGTGGGCGCGGTGTTGTTAACGTGGGGATCGTCTTTAGCGGCTATTTCAAGGGTGCATGTTTGGCATGATTCAAACAAGAGTGCCCTTGAGCAAAACCTGCGGGATTTGGCGCACAATCAAACGGATCTTGCAAGGAGAATAGCGTCACTTGAGGGGAGCAAGTGGAGCAAATATTCCGTTAAGGACCCGTTCAATGATCGGCCGAATGTACAAGAACTCAATCACAGGTTAGATAATCTTCAGGCAGAACTCGCTGTTTTTAAACAAGCGCAAAAAAGAACGCAAAGGGATCTTCAAAAAGAAAATAACAGTCTTCGCGCTAAGCTCACACAGTGTATAGCAGAGATACAGACGCTTCAGATCAGGCTAAAAGCCATGTCGCAACCCAAAGCTTTGACCAAGACAACAGTGACAAGGCCTGAAAGAAAGAGGGCGGAGGTTGTGCAAGAAAAGAAAGAGGCTACCTCAGGTTAAACAAGAGGCTCTCTGTGCGCTCAGCAACCTTGCTCTGTGGATGAGGCTCTGCGGTTGCGCGCCCGCCATGAAGAGGGGGGTCGCAAGGGGGGCATTTTTGTTGACATATGGGCACAAAAAAAGAGAGAATGACAATTATAACCTTGTTTTTATGGAGTTTTTTATGCATTCATGTTTTTTCTTTTCGTTGCGCACAGGGTTGGTGGGCGCCGTGTTGTTGTTGTCTTCATTTGTGCATGCAGGTGTTTCTGGCGAATCAGATGATGAAGGTGAATCTGTGGGGGCAGGTGCTTCTTCTTTTCAAGTTCTGGAAGAAAAGCTAGAGGAGGAACATATGGGAAACGTTTCGTCAGAGGCGTACCATGAAGACCTGCTGGCAGAAGGAAGGAAGCTTAAAAAAGCTTTAGAAGCAGAAAGCAAGGATTTGCAGCAACAGCAAGCCACCCTGGAACAAGAGAAAGCCGCCCTGAAAGCCACCCAGGAACAAGAGAAAGCCGCCCTGGAACAAGAGAAAGCCGCCCTGAAACAAGAGATTGAAAAAAATTACAGAGAGGGGTTGCAAAAGGCTTGGCAGGAGCTTGAAGGCCGTGAAGAACCATGGGCTGTGGCGATGTGTGAAGAGATAAAAAGTTTGATTCAATATCAACCTAACCCTGATGATTTGCAAAAGCTGACGGCGCGTTTAGTTGCGCATTTAGCTGAAGAAGGAGAAAAACAAGCGTGATCCGAAGCAAAGGGATAAATTGTTGACGCCAGAGTCGATTTTTGAGCAGTTAAGGTCTTGGGTTCAATTGTTGAGCAGTTAAGGTCTTTGGCGCAGTTAGAGCCTTTGCTTCATGATGTTAAAGAACAGAGGGAAAACGATCCTGGGTCCAGAGAAGCTTTGCAAAATCCACAGATCGCCTCTGCAGATGAAGGTCAAGAGCCTTCCGTCTCGGCAGATGACGGGCGGGGGCGTTGAGGCACCTTCTTCATGTATGCAGCCGGGGGTGCTTGATGTTGACCTGCTTGGATGGCTGAGATATAAAGAATAGGAAGCAATCGATAGGTTTGGTCATGTCTCGTTTTTGTCCCGTTTCATCGCGGCGTTTGTTGTTTGGCAACAATGTGTCTCACGCGAATAATCGCACGCGTCGCACTTTTGCGCTGAATTTGCAGCCCTTTTCTTTTTTTAGCGAGGTGTTAGGCCAGGTGGTGTATTTGCGTCTCTCTACGCGCGGCATGCGTTCGATTGAAAAGGCGGGCGGCTTAGATGCCTATCTTGAGGGTCATTCAAAAAGCGCGCTGGATGAGGCTCTGCGTCCTCTCAAGCGTTCTTATGAAAAGGCCAAAAAAAGGTTGGGTTCTTCAGAAAAAGAAGCGCAAAAAGCCTAAGCACCAAGGCCCCAGGCGTTGTGTTTGTGGCTTTTGGCTGTGTGTGGGCGTTGTGCCCGTGAATCTTCGGCCTTTTTCTGGTGATTTCCGCTCTTGACAGGGCGGCCGTGAGGAGAGAGGCTAGGGGAGGTGCCCTTGTGTAAAAAGGGGGTGTAGCTCAGTTGGTTAGAGTGTCGGCTTGTCACGCCGAAGGTCGCGGGTTCGAGTCCCGTCATCCCCGCCATTCACGCCATCTCCGTCAATTTACTTTATCTTTGCGATTTCTATTATGCCCGCCGTTCGTTTGGATCATCGTTCTCTTGTAGGTCGTTGTTCTTTGATGGCTGTTGTTCTCTTTTCGCCGTCGCTCTTTTGTAACTTGTACTTTCTTTGATGGAAGCTCTATGCGTTTTTCCTGCCTTTCCTTTTACCACCTGGCTTGAGGTTTGTTTTGCCTAAGGTCCATCAACGCCTTTTTTAGGGTCTTTTGCTAGGGTGACCTCAGGGTTGCCTGTTGGATGGATGAGGTGTGCACACAATTCAATCACGATGTTTGTCTTGGGTTTCCTATGCGACCCCTTTCGCTTTTCAGCCCACCACCCGTTTGCCAGGGTCTTTGTCGTCGTCGTGCGTGTTGGCGGTGGATCCAAAGCTTGTGGGTCTTGCGTATGCTCACGACTTGCTGCGGCACTTTCGCGCGTTGCAAATCAGGCTGATGCACGGGGAAGATGTGCGGGAAGCGTTGGCTCGCTTGCGGCGCCAATGTGCCGATGCGCCCATCCAAGACCCTCACCTGCACGATATCATCACCATGCTGGATATTCGCCTTGACCTCATGACTCATGGCCTCAAGAAGCCCTAAAAAACAGGATCCACGGCTTTTCCCCCGTTAAAGCCCAGGGGCTTTATGTTAAGAGAGCGGGTTGTTCTGACTTTGATGAGCGATCATGTCATATCCTTCTAAGGCTAACCATTTGCGCACAAGCCCTGTTAAGGCGTTTGGATCATGGGCGGTACATCCGTGGATAAGCAAGCTGTGCAGCATGGCCTTGGGGGGCGCCAAGAGCTCTACGTGGGCATAGCCAATAATGGTGGTACCGCGGTAAAAGAGGAGGTGTTTGTGTGAGGGTGACAACACCGTTTCTAAGCTTTGAAGGGCAGGTAAGCCGCGTTTTCGAAAGGCCTTCACGGCTTTCCACTCAGCATCATGCGCCGCGATCACAAAGCGCAATCGGTTAAAGCCTGCTTTGTGCAAAATATCCTGGATAAACGCGTTTTTGCCCAGGGTATAGCCTTTGTATATACCGTTTTGCACGTGCGAGGATTTTTTTTTCACCAAGGCATATTTCAGGGCCGCATATTGGGCGCAGGCGTTTGGGTGGGTGCGCAAATAGTCCCGAAAGCGCACATTAAGTTCCACCTCTGGGTCATCTTGTTCAAAAACGTGCAGATTCACATTGAGACGGGGCGTTCGATACGTAAAACTCTTGCGCAAAGGCAGGCCAAACCCACCTTGATACACATACCCCACGTTTTCAAGCGGGGCGTGGGGAAATCTGAGATCCCTCACTTCGGCAATAATATCAATGTTGGGCTTGGCGGGCAGGCCGGGCACAGCCGTTGATCCCACGTGATGAATGGTCACACACTCGCCGCGCATGGCCTGCTTAATCTTGTCCGCTTCCTGTAAAAAGCGCTTAGGCCACATGCGATCATAAGGGACGACATTCACTTTTTCCATAGGGTAAGCATATAAGTGGTACCGTGAGATGAGCATGCACGTCACGTACCTTTCGTCAACAAGGGGCGGCGTTCTAGCAAAAAAACCCCTGCTCTCTCCGTTTGCTATCCTCGTGATCCTGCTTGGTGGTGTATTGTGGGTTTGTTAATCATCTGGGCCTATGGTGTGCAGACTATGTTGTGTTGATCACCTATCCGCAAGGGAGGGCTTGTTGATGAAGCTTGTGGGTTTATCTCCTCGACATCGCCGGTTCATAGAGGATGTGCGCGATTGTTTGTATCACCTGGATCTTCAGTCTCAGCAAAGCTTTTATAAGGACGTGCGCTTTTTGTTTGCAAGTCACCAAGAGCACGCGGGTGTTTATGCCAAAGCGCGCGCTGTGAAAGGGCATGGTGCAGGGGTGGGCCTTCACGATCACATGGTGGTGGGTGTGGGTTTTGATATGGATGCCCCTGAGGCGCTTCATGAGTGGGAGCAGGTGTTGGGTGACAGCACATCCTTTCGTGATGTGTACGAAGGGCGTGTGGGGCTATCGCAACAAGAGATACGGTTGCTGTTTGACGAAAAAGCCCATGGGCGGCAGGTGTTTTTGTCCCAGAGCCTTTATGGTGATTGTTGGCAGCATTTGCGTGCCAATGAGCGGCTGGCCATCGAAGAGGCTTTTTTTCAGGGCGGTGAAGGGCTTGTGGGCTCCAAAACGCGGTTTTATCGGTGCATGCATCGTTATGGCACGTCGGGCCATCTTGGAGAACTTGAGCACGCGATGGCGGATATACGACGTAAGGGTCATCACCAAAGGTGCACCACATGGATGCGGCGTTGTATGGCGACTTCTGTCTTGATGGATTCACGCGCGTTTTTGGATGAAAAAACCCAAGCTGCCTATCGCAAAAAAGGCTAGTGTTTCGGGCGCTGCATGCGTGGCCGGTCGCCCCACGGGTGGCATTTTTTAAGGCGTCGCAGCGTGAGCCAAAAGCCCTTCAAGGGGCCAAACCGCGCAATGACCAGGCGGCTATAATCCGAGCATGTGGGGGTAAAGCGGCATTGCCCCACCCATAAATGTGATCGCACCACGCATTGATAAAATCCCAGGGCCAACAGCATCAACCACTTGATCACCCAAAAAGCGGGGGAGAGAAGGCATGTGTAGAAAAAATGTCGCAAGCGCAGGTCAAAAGGTGGGCGCATAAAGCATTTTTGTGTAGGTTGAAGGTAAGCACCTGGAACAAGAAAAGCCCATGTCGTTGATTGATGAATATAAAAATCGTATTCAGTCTAGCCTAAGCCCAACATTTTTAGAAGTTGTGGACGGATCGGCGGCCCACCGGGGGCATGCGGGCGCCCAAAACGCCGGTCCCATCAGCCACCTGGGTATACGCATTCAGGCCAAAGCGCTCCAGGGTCTTTCGCCCGTGGCGCAGCATCAAAAAATCTATGCCCTGTTTGCTGACGAGCTGGCCTCTGGCGCCATTCATGCCCTTCAAATTGAGGTGCTTTCAGACTAAGACTTTGGAGCCTCAGGGACGCCCAAGGCCCCTTTGGGGGCCCTATGTTTTGATGAACAGGCTTCACGCGGGGGCAGGGCAATCCCCCCGTGGGCTCTCCTGTGTGCTTTTCTGTTACGCAGCCTCTTGTGCAGCAAGCGCATCTTTTTGTATCTGTCTCAGGGCATCCATAAAAGGATACAGAATGTGCTCAATGACAAAGCGTCCATTGGCATAGTCAGTCAGGGTTTCATTCACAGCTTTTGCGTGCGCAGCATCGACGGCCTGGCGAATCTCTTTTCTGAAGTGGGGCCATTGCTCTTTAGGTGCTGTAAGAGAGGTAAGTTTGCCCACACAATCCCACGCAATCTGGGCGATCTCATCTTTGTGTCTTGTGGTGAGGTCATAGGTTTCTTTTACCCCATAATAACGTCCATGCTTTTCAAAAAATGGCATCACTTGAGGCAAGGTATTGAAAACCAGCAGAACAGTCTGTTCAGCGTATAAAGGGGACGTTTGCGCTATCTCTGCAACCCT
>CBFICL010000017.1:0-25593 GCA_965661165.1 uncultured Holosporaceae bacterium
TTCATTCCCCTAGGTGGGTCAGGGGAGATTGGCATGAACCTCAACGTGTATGCCTATGGCGGGAAACTGCTGGTGGTGGACGTAGGGGTCACCTTTGAAAAGCTTCCGGGCGTTGAGGTGGTGATGCCTCATCTGTCCTGGCTTAAAAAGCAGAAAAAACACATTGCCGGCATTGTCCTCACCCATGCCCATGAGGATCATATCGGCGCCATTGGCCATTTGTGGCCGGATTTGGAAGCCCCGCTTTATGCCACCCCGTTTACATCGCAAATCATCAAACACAAATTGCGTGAGGCCAAGGTGCGCGCACCCTTGCACGAAGTGCCGCTTTCATCAGAGGTGACGTTGGGACCGTTTCGTGTAGGCTTTATTTCGCTTACGCACTCTATCCCCGAGCCTTCAGCCCTGGCGATTCAAACAGAGGCCGGCATTGTGGTGCACACGGGCGACTGGAAAATTGATGCCAATCCGCTGGTGGGGGAAGCCACGAACCAAGAGGCCCTTCAAGCCGTAGGCGATGCTGGCGTTTTGGGCGTTGTATGCGACTCTACCTGCGTGTTTGAAAAGGGGTGGTCAGGGTCGGAGAAAACGGTTCAAGATGCCCTTGTTCACCAGGTGTCATCCATCACCAAAGGACGTGTGGTCATTGCGTGCTTTGCGTCGAATGTGGCACGTATCGTGTCTTGCTTTAAGGCTGCTGAAAAATCGGGGCGCAGCATTGTGTTGGCGGGGCGCTCTCTCGAGCGTATGGAGGCTGCATCTCGGGAAACGGGCTATCTTGATGATAACCTCACCGCCCTTACACCCAAAGAAGGCAAGGGCTTGGCAGCCGATAAAACCCTCATCGTGGCCACAGGCAGTCAAGGTGAGCCCAAAGCCGCCCTCAGGCGCATGACTGAGGGACATCATCCCTTTCTCAAGCTTGATGCCGGCGACACGGTCATTTTTTCATCACGCATTATCCCTGGCAATGAGAAAGAGATTTTTGCACTCCAAAACAAACTCACCCAGCGCGGCATTCGGGTGATCACACCCAAAGATGTGCCGGATATCCATGTTTCAGGGCACCCTTCCTGTGAAGAGCTTAAGCAAATGTATGCCTGGACGCGGCCAAAAAACGTGATTCCGGTGCATGGCGAAGACCGTCACTTAGCGGCGCACAAACAGCTGGCCCATGACTTGGGGATTGCCTCTATCGCGCCCCATAATGGGGATGTGATTTTGTTTGACGCGAAAAAGGGGCCAAAAAAGGTGGGGCACGTGCCCACGGGCCGTGTAGGGCTTGACGGATCGCGTCTCATTTCTATGGAAAGCCCACTCCTTGGCCAACGCGCGCGCCTTTCCCAGGATGGCGTGGTGCTGGTGTCATGCGTTTTTCATGACGACCGCTTAGAAGCACTTAAGGTTCACACCGTGGGCTTATTTTGTAGTGCAGACCGTAAGGATGATGCCACCCACGAGCTGTCCGCCTTGGTGAAACGAACGCTGGGGCATATGTCGGCCAAGCACTATGATGATCCAGATAAAATGCAAACCATCGTGGCCAAAGAGGTGAGCAGCTATTGCTATGACACAGTCGGTAAGCGACCTTTGGTGGTGGTGCATGTGCTGACGTAAGAGGGCGTCCTCAAGCAAACAGCCGCGTGAACAACCCGTCACGTTCTGTTAATACCTATGTTGTCGGGCGGTTCATCTGTGTTAACGTGGGTTTGAGCTGTTCTCTCAATAGGGGCCGCCACATGAGCCAAGTGACAACGTGGTTATTTGTAGGACTGGGTAATCCTGGCGACACATATGCTGAGACGCGCCACAATATCGGATTTTGGTTTATTGATGAAATGGCGCGCCGCTATGACGTGCGTGAGACTGACAAAAAAGAAGCCTATCACGTCGCCAAAGGCACGTTAACGCCCCGATCGCTAAGCCGGCACACAAAGCTCGCAGATGCCACGCCTGTTGCACGCATTCTTCTTCTTAAACCCATGACGTTTATGAACCGCTCAGGCGGTCCCACGGCTGAGGTGGCACGGTTTTTCAAAATCAAGCCCGAGCACATCATTGTCATTCATGACGATCTTGATCTGGGGGTGGGCGCCGTGCGTTTCAAATTAGGGGGCGGCCACGGTGGCCACAACGGGTTGAAAGACATAGATCATCGCATCGGCAAAGGTTATCGGCGCTTGCGTCTGGGCATTGGCCGGCCCACATACAAAACCGATGTTGTGCGCTATGTACTGGATCAGCCTTCAGGCGAGGATGCTCATATACTGAGCGCCGTGGTGCACGATGTAGCAACACATGCGCCGCTGATGTTGCGCGAGCCCTTTGATGCCGGCATGTTTCTCACAAAGGTAAAGGAAAGCCTTGCGCAAACCGCCAAAAACGCCACGTCTTCCTGAGAACAGTGAAGCCAAGAAAGCACCAGGGCGTTTGGGCACGCTTTTGTCGTATTATCCGACTCTTAACATCAATTCAATAACCTGGGAATAAATAACGGTGCTTCACTAAGCCACAAGGGGTGTGTAAAAGACAAAATAACCCCCATCTTTTTGAAGCTCAGCGTCGTAAGCGTTTCATAGAAAAAGGGAGGAACGGCTAAACGCAACCGGCCCATCGAACATGCTCACCCCATTTTGCTATCTATCGCATTCAAGTAGATCCACAAAGCGAGGCAAGCACCATCCTTAAGGAGTTACCAACTTTGTGGGTATGCCCACACGGCCACTAGCCGCTACAGTGATCCATCACATGACGTTCTTGATTTTTTGCCATCTTCTTTGTACGCAGCAAGCGTTGAGAGAGGGTGGGTGCTCGTGCCCGAACCAACACAGGAACATTGGATAAGCAAAATCTGAATTTCTGAATATCTTTTTTAGATATGACGTGAAAAGAAAGGCAGACAACCCCAAGTCTAACAACGTATATCTCTTGAGTGTCTGGTCTAACAACGTATATCTCTTGAGTGTCTGTTTTAGATGCAAAAAAAGAAGTTATTATCTTTTTTAGTTATATCATTATATTACATATTATCTTTTTTAGTTATATCATTATATTACATAATATATATTCTTTTATTTTATTTTATCTTTTCGTTACGTTCACACTTCCTTAGAACTCCTTGGGCCTTGGCTTTGAGGTCTCAACCCGATGACTCAATTCGATGATCCAGGCTTTTTGTACGCATCCTTGGTCTTTTTCGGTGCACCTTCTTCAATCTGTCTCAAACGTTCTTCATTCTTTCTCAAGAGTTCTTTCGCACCTTCCAGAGTCTCTACCTCAGCATATCTCTCATGGAGCATTGTGGCGATTCCATAATAGTCCTGAGGTTCCTTTTCCGATCTCTTAGTTGCTTGCTCAATTTTTTGATCTAATTCAGAAAGACCATTTTCCACACGAGAGACACGCCCTTTAAACCTTTCGATACGTCCCTCTATCTCTTTTTGAGAAAGGTTGACGATACTGACTTCTTCTTTGTGCTCTGGTTCTCTTGCCAGATTTTGTTGCTCCTTTTCTGTGTCTTTAATAAACTCGCCGAATGTTTTTGCGATTTTTTCAAGCTGCTTTGGGTCTTTTCCCTCTTTTTTTGCCTGATGGATCTTGCCCCCTAATTCTTCCTGTTCGTGGCGATAGATGCGCAGTTGTTTATCAAAATGATCTTCCTTGGCTTTTTTTTCCTGTGGGGTGATGGCCTCCCCTTGGGTGGGACACAACCAAAGGGCCGTGCATAAAAGCGCTAAACCCAAACCATACTTTTTTATAGATAGCGTCATGGTAAAATCTTTCTCAAAAAAAAGAATAAAAACAACTACTTATATAGTATGGGCCTTTTTCTGTCAATAAAGTGTAAATAGGCACAATGGAAGAGTGCTCCACAGGGGCATCATCATCATTTCTTCTCATTGTTGTCTTCTGTCTCTCCCCAAAGGTCCTTTCTTTCAAAGAGCCATTAGCTCCCAAAAATCCATAGCGCCAAAAATCCATAGCGCCAAAACAGTGGGCAGATGCCATGTATTTTAGTGTTTTTTAACCCTATCCCCATCTTAATAGGGGCACACCACCCCCTGCCGCAGGTTTCACCATGCCCTTGGGCCGACTTTTTTTGATGTCTCTTTTTTTGGCCTGTGTTTTGGCATTGCCGCTTCACATATGCACGCTCAGCATGCCCTATCTATGGTGTGAAGAAAACGTAAACGCTTCAGAAAGCTCTGGCAAAAAATCCCCATTATTGGCCGGTGCTTTGCCACCATCCCCCGTAGACCCGGCTCCACACACCACAAACACTCATGAAATAACATCTCATGCCCCTGCCTCTCCTTCGCCAGAACATCGCTTGGTGATCAAGGTCCCGCAAAGCGTGCCCTTTGCCCTGTTTAAGTGGCAAAACAAAGTTTGGGTGGGGGTGCCTTACGGCACGTTGTCTGACACGTCCCTTGATCCGCGGTTTGTGCGTGTGTCGGCAAACGGAGGAGATCTATACAATCTGGCTGTAGATAGTGAGACCTTTCCTTCCCTCAAGCGCACGCCGCAGGGTATTGAGATTGTGATGGATAAAAAACCAAAACTGATGGACTTAAATCCCCGCTTTTTGTCGCCATCAATTCTGAAACCTACGGGGCGAAAAAGCATAAGTATTACGTGCGACATTTCACATACAATTTCATTTACACAAAACGATGGAAATCCAGCCTTTGTGCTCTTAACACATGCGTATTACACAGGCATGGGCCCCACCCTTCGTCGTGATGAATTTTCTCTTCACGCCACCTACCAGGGGCTCTTTATTGCCGGGCACCACCCATCGCTTACCCTAAGAAACAAGCAGCTTCTTTTAGAAGAAGGGTTTCATCCTTGGGTGAGCCAAAAAGAAACAGCGACCTTTTCTTTTCATGACTTTTTTGAAAGAAAAAAATACGAACACCCCGCTATTGAGCATGCTAAAAGAGCGCTGCTTTCCGGCCACACAGACAGGGCATGGCAATGGGTCTGCGAGCTTGAAAGCCACAACGCTTTGCTTGAAAGCAGTCAAGACTTTAACGCCCTTAAGGGCATCATCCTGGCTTTTCGGGGATGCGCTTCGGGCGCCATGGCAGCGTTTGGAACATCACCTTCCCTGTGGAAAGCCTCACAACCCTTTCATGCCGTGCCTTATATCAAAAGTGGTCACCATCAAACAGGTGTGAAGCTCCTTAATCGCTATTTCTCCAGGATCAAAAAAATGCCCATGACTTTTCAGTGTAATCTGTTCTTTCTGGGCGCCGAAAGCAGCCTTTTATTAGGCAGTCAGAAAAAAGCAGATTTTTTCTTGTCTAATCTAGATAGATCTCCTCTCAATCATGAGAAAAAAGCCTTGTTATCTTTGCTCAAAAACAACACGCTTGTGGATCAAACTTTTATTGAAAGGCAAATTGCGGGAGCCTCGGCAGCCAGCATTGCGTGGCAAACCTATCACATGGAGGTGCGGAAAAAATTAAGAAAAATCTTGTTGCGCTATGAAACCCGCCAAGCTACCCTATCGCACACGCTTTTTGAGCTTGAGAAGCTCTCCCAAGAAGGACGGGGCGGTGTTGTTGAGTTTGAGGTGCTTGAGAAGCTTGCCCTTCTCTATCAAAAAAAGAAAGACTACACACGCGCCATGCGCGCTTATGACAAACTCTTGCGCTATTCGCCCGAAGATGACCCAAAGCGTGAGGTGTTTTTAAAGGCTGCGCAAGATATTTACATCCAAGCCCTGTACCGCGAAGAGTGGGACACCCTCACTCGCTGTGGGTTTTTTAAGCAATATAAAATGTTTTTGCCTACTGATAAACGGGGAGATGGCGTTTTGTCTACCTTTACGATGTTGTTTATTGAAAAAGGGTTTATTGATCACATTGTGCCGATTCTTTTCCAAAAGCGTGCCCAAGCCCCCACAGAGAACACAAAGCTTTTGCTTGCGTGCGTGAAGCACTATGTCAAGGAAGAACGTTATGAAGAGGCGTTGTGGATTTTAAATAAGGATATCCTTGTCCCAGAAACGCTTCAAGATACATGGATGCTTCAAAAAGCCACGGCGCTGACACGTCTTCATAAAGCACAAGAGGCCTTGAGAGTGGTGAAAAACCTTCCCCTCACCCCGGCAAAGGCGAAGGTTTTGTTAGCTATTTACCGCACAACAGGTGATGTCGATGATATGTCTCATGTGTTGAAATATCTCATTCAAGAAACAAAAAACCCTGACTATGTCGATCAGCTAGGCATGCTGCTTTATGCACAAGACAATCTGTCGGCATTGGATACCTTTCTTACCAAAGTCAAAGCGCCTAAAACCTCATTTATATCGCTTCTCATGATGAAACCCCATGCCCAGACACCCAAAAGCGTGCAAGAACTGAGCGAACAGCTCCAACACTATGGATTCATAAAAGACTATGCACAAAGTCTCCCCTAACCCCTATGCATAAACTCCTTGATCTCCTGGCTGGGCAAAAATATTTGCGCCTGTTATTGGTGTGCTTTTTGGGCTTTTTTCTGTTGATTGGGTTTCTGTTTTGGAAACGAACCACCCAGTCATCCTTCACCCATTTTCACAGACACCTCTTGCGAGAAAAAGAGGCCATTGACGTGACCCTACGCCATTTTAAAGAAAGCGTCAGGCAGTTGCGCCACATTTTTCATGATAAAACGAAAGATCCCTTTACCCCTGATCCGGGGCCTTATCCTCTCGATCTCGAGGCCCCCTTTTATCAAGGGTTACTCACCACATCGTTGCCTCTCACGCCTGCGTCTTCAGAAATATTTTCAACATTTCGGGCACACGCTTCCCCCTTTATCAACACATTCTTAAGCCACTTTCCTCACATTGAAGGTCTTTATTTTTTCTCTAAGGGCTTTTCTTTTGTATCACCGTTTGCCCAGAAAGACACAACCCTTAAAAGCCATGTCGTGAAGAAAAACATGACATACAGTTATGACCTTTTGGTCCAATTAAGTCACTATTTTTCAGGATGGAGCGCGCCTCAAGCACAGCACAACGCGTGGCACATTCGCTATGTTTATCCGTGCGAGCATAACAACACATTGATAGGTTTTTTTTCTGTTCACATAGGCAAAGCTTTTCTCAAGCATCACCTTGAAACCATCCATGTGCCTTTTGGCAGATTGTTATTAGTTTCTCATCATGGCGATATTTTGATAGAAAAAACCAAAAAAGGGTTTCAAAAGAATAGCGCTCTACCTCGGGCCGTAAGACGCTATATCCACAAACTAAATCGTCATGATACCCGCAACACACATAAGGTACGTACCAAACGCTATTGGATTGATGATATCCCTCTTAACCATGCGCCCTGGCGCCTGATTTTTTTTGCCAATCACGTGTCAGTCATGAATCAAAATCTTGGTCTGCTCTCCCTTGAATTTCTCAGCCAAGACCTGCTTCTCATCGCTGCATGTGCTTTGCTCTTACTTTGCCTCAACACCTATCTTGTGCATTACGGTTTTATCAAACCCATGCGTACACTGATGAATCGTCTACATCAAGAACGGCTCAATATCAAAACACATAACACACTGAAAGGACGATGGTCTCAGTGGGAGAATCTTATTTCTGTATCTTTTCAGGAAAAAAGACTCCGCTCTTTAAAGCTTGAAAACAGCCTGAAAGAACGTGTGGGGGATTTGGGGCGTATGATGGATTATCTTGAAAAAAATCAACACCAATTGATTTCGCAAGAAAAGTTTGTGAGTTTAGGCGGCATTGCCATTGGCGTTGCGCACGAAATTAATGAGCTTTTATATCACACAAAACACCTGATTCACCATCTTACACACATAACGCACACCCACACAAAAACCCTATCCGGCAAAGAGCTGTCCACCACCCTTCACCATATGTCCCAAGAAATAGACAGGGCCTGCCGCATTTTGTTTGATGTGTTGCTATGTCCAGGCGAGCGTGGTTCTGTGTTCATACCCCTAGCCATCGGACCTGTTCTTATCAGATATGGAAAACTCGCTTACGCCTCTTTTTTATCTAAAGAAAATAAAAAACCTGTTGTCATGTCGATGAATATACCCAAAGATCCTATGATTTGCCTGGGCATTGAGCATCAGCTTGGCAGCGCTATGTATAGCCTTATTGCGCAAGCGCTGGAATCGGCCCTTTATGGATACAAAACGCAACAAGATGAGACCACCGTTGCGCACGTTTCTGTGACGCTTGTCAAAAAAGAATACAACCTCGCCATCCATATCCAAGATAGCGGGCCTGCTTTTTCTAAACAGCGCCAAGGAGCTTTTTTTGAAAAAATGAACCACCAGGAAGAGGGCGCAGACAAAAGTGATATTATGCCCATATCCTCAAGCATATCCATTCTTCAAGGTCATGATGGCATGCTCTCTTTTGATGAGAAGGACAACGCCCTCTCGATTATCTTGCCCCTTGAAAAAAAAAACCGATGACGCCGATCATCAAGACACAGCTGCCACCAACGCCTAGTTTAGGCCATAGAGATGTTTTTCTTTCTCGTATTGTTCTTGCGCTTCCAGACAATAAACGGCTACAGGACGGGCTTTTAAGCGTTCAAGGCCGATCGGATCACCCGTGGCTTCACAAAAACCATAAGTGCCACTTTCCAAGCGTTGAATCGCCTCGTCAATCTTCACCAGCAATTTGGCTTCACGGTCACGCGCCAAAAGCTCGGACGTCAGCTCTTCCTCAAGGGACGCATTATCCACATCATCGGGTTCATGCAGATTATCACCCTTAAGGTGCGAACATGTATCAAGAGAATGTTGCTGCAAAGAATCGCGCCACGCAATAAGCCGCCTTCTAAAATATTCTTTTTGAAGCTTATTCATGAAAGGTTCGTCGATTGTCGGCTCATAACCTTCGGGTAACTCACAAAACACAACACGTCTCTCTGCAAACAAAATATCTAGTAAATACATTTTTATGTATAATAGTTAATTATATATTTATTTATTGGTTATAATGAATGAACAACAAGATATTTCAATGCGTTATGGTCTAGAATAAAAAAACAAGCCAGGCAACGCACAAAAAAACGCTTTTTTAGGTATCCTCTGTTGCAGCGTCTTGCGGCACCTTGTGGTTGACAAGGGAGATAAAGCACGATACCCCATAAGAAACATACGTGAAACGGCCCAGGTGGCGGAATTGGTAGACGCGCTAGGTTCAGGTCCTAGTGAGAGCAATCTCGTGGAAGTTCGAGTCTTCTCTTGGGCACCAAATCACTAAACTGTTAGAGGTATTGCAGGCTTTTTATGAATATTCAGCACGTCCATAACGATTTACCCGCGCCCTGGCATGGCAACTCGGTGGCTATCGACACTGAGACTATGGGTCTTAACACACAAAGAGATCGTTTGTGCTTGGTTCAGCTATCCTCCCAAGATGGCCAGCCTTATCTTGTGCAAATTCAAAAAGATGCGCCACCACCGAAGCACATGATGGCTATGCTCACCAACCCCCGTATTCTCAAGATTTTTCATTTTGCCCGTTTTGATATGGCGGCGCTATATTTTCGTTTTGGGGTAATGCCCGAGCCTGTTTATTGCACAAAAATTGCGTCAAAATTGGCACGCACCTACACCGATCGCCATGGGTTGAAAGAGTTATGCCGCGAGCTTTTAGGCACAGAAATCTCCAAATATGAGCAAACGTCGGACTGGGGGCGCGAAGACCTCACGGATGAGCAAAAACGTTATGCGGCCAAAGACGTCATTTATTTACACAACCTGAAAGACAGGCTTACCAACCTTTTGATGCGCGAAGACCGCTATGATTTGGCAGACGCGTGCTTCACCTTTTTGCCCACCCGCGTCAAATTGGATTTAAGAGGGTGGCAAGACGACATTTTTCAGCACTAGTATCCCGTTTCCTCATCCCTGATGTTTCCCTTAGGCTCACATAACAAATCACCCGGCATGTCAAGCACACGGCTGAAATAATCTGGGAGGTTTATAGGCATCAGAGCTGAGAGATCTCAAATGCGTAAGAAAGGTGGTGTTCTTAGGCTTGACCTCTTCGTCACAGGTTGCCAAACGCTCTTCCCCTTCTAAGGAGGGCTGAACCTCCACAAGGTTTTCAAGATCTGCATAAAAATGAACCTTGTCTTTGCTCGCCTTGGCAGCGTGTAAAGGCCAACCTCTCACGTTCTTTTCTAACGGATTCCCCTGCAAAACCAGCATACCCCCCTACCCCCAGAGTATAAAAAACAGAAACTGCATAAAAAAGAAAAAATGCGTGTCATCTTAAGCACTTCTAGACTTTTCATGATGAGGGCCCTTATGCGACAATATATTCTTGTGTCCATAGACAAGAAAAGCTAACCATAACATGCCCGTTCGTTAGTTCTTTTGGGTACTGTGCATGCGCATCAACCATTCCTTATAAGACGATAACCCAGATTGGGTCTTTATAATATAAATGATGTAAAGCTTAGCTTGCGCAAGCTGACCGTCTATGCCTTGAAGGTTACTGAGGAAAGACAGTTCTTCTTCTGTAAGCACTGGTCGACCTTTGGTGGCTTTGAGTGTAGCCTCCTTTGTTTTGATAGCCGCCATACGATTATAAAACATGTGACGAATCTTGTTGTGCTCCACATCGAGAAACACGCGCTGCAATGATTCGTCACCCATAAAATGCCATCGATAGTTAAAGGGCTCTTCTTTGGTGAGCCTCTCTTTTCGCTTGACCAGCTGTGTGTCTACAAACTCGGTAAACCGCAAAAGCATGACACGGCCCAGCAGGCCCTCTTGCCATCCTTTGGGCATGGGGACATTCAAGGCATAAAGAGGTCTGAGGGGTTCTTTCTGCAGTTGATTGTCAATCTTTTCAACATCGACATTCGCTTCTCTCGCATAAATATTCCACAGGTCATGATTCGTCAGACACGTGTAATCCACAGATCCCTGACGCATGGCAACCAGAGAAAAACAAATACAGGCGTTAAGGCACACCCAGCACCACGCACGCCCTAACCAGCGCAGGCAGTGCAGGAATAATAGGGGTTGCTTACGCCAGAGGTCCTCCCCTTTTTTATAGGCAAAGCTCACAGAAATGGATCCTGCGTGTTTATTACCCATGAGGTTAGCGCGAAGAGGTAAAGGGTTGATGTCGGGAGATTCCATTATCATGGACACCCTCCCAAGCAACACGCCTTCGCCTCAACCCTCTTGGTTATTCAGCGATATATTCTTGAACCCACAGATCATAGGGCAAAAGCTGACCCGCATTTTGCGGAGCATCTTCGGGCTCTGGTTCCGCATGCGCGAGATACTGAAATAAAGTATCATAAAATCCTAAAGACGCATCCTCTGCCTCATTTCTGAGAGCTTCATTAGAAGCCCGCACCTCATCAGCAACATCTTCTCCTGCCAGGTTGACTGTCCACGCATCAAGGTATGTGGATCGGTCCTCAAGGTCCTTATACATTTGCCAGTTGGCCAGCAAACTTTGGTCTTGGATAAGCTGATTGATATCACCATAGCCAGCCCTTATCGCAAATGAAGAATCATTGATTCCATGGAGGATATGACGACGTAAATCTTCTCGGATCAAATCCCGTTTAACGTTATCCGCTAAAGCATCAGGGCGTGCCCACATAACATGTGTAAAATCATGAACATTATCAGGGACGGCAGGCCTCATATTCGCCCCATAGACCCCATCAAACGCCTCATCTGTTAACAAAGACAGCTCAGCAGGGTGTGCTTTTAGAAAAGACCCAAACCCAGCACTCAACGCACAGAAAACACCCACCAAAACGACATAAATATACCTCATGACACGATAACTCCGTTTAACTTCACACTCTGCTCCTTATTATCTCCTTTTTTGTGCCATAATGTCAATAAAGGGGTTAACTTTCAAAAGCTTAACCTTTGACAATCTGAATAGTGATGGTATTGGCATGCGCTTTGTATGATAAAGATAAAGATGGTGCGACCTCATGTGAGGTATCAGGTGTATAATAGGGTAGATGGGTTATGATGTATCGCTATGCCTTTGGTGTCTTCTGTGCAGGTTTATGGGTGGTTCACACAGCCCTTGCAGATCCTGGTGCGGCACAAGGAGCAAGCCACGCCGCTTCTGGGCAGAACGTGGCGCCTGGTCCTCATGTCACCAGCGGGCCTTTACCGCCAACCCCGAACGCCCATAAGTATCAACACCATGTAGACCATGCATCCAAGCATGCAGACACAGCACACCAGGCTTATGGCGCGGCGTCTCAAGCTTATGCACAATCCAAAGAACAGCAGACAAGCACGGAAGACGGTGGCAAGAAAAAGAAAAAACTTGATGGCAAATCAGCGGCTGTGGGCGCAGGTGCTATGGCTGCATTCATTGCCATTGCCAATGCGCAAAAGGATGCCACGCCTGCTGAAGGAGAAGGCGGAGGCGGAGAATAAATCCTCCAGAAGCACACCCTCCTTTCTCATCATCGTTTGCGTTTATCTCTCTAAACGCGCGAGGCATTGTTGCCAGGGTAAGCTGTGGATGGATGGTGATTGCCACGCCACCTAAGCTAGTGCATATGTGTGAAAGAACGTGATAATCACCCAACGCCCAAGGTGCAGATTTAGGGGGCATACTTTTGACGTATCACCTCACGGTCAAGCATGCGCAAGTGACCCTCCAGCTTTTTAAGATCTGCTGCCGTGAGTGTGCCTTTGTTTTCCTGCTGCATAAAGGGCAATCTTCGTACAGACAAAAGATCTTTCAGCAAAATTTGATAATTCAAAAGCTTAAGATGGCCTTCTTGCAATGCATGATAAGTCACATATAACACCTCCATCTTCTTTTTCATCATTTCTGAGCTCGCTTGGAAAGCCTCGACAATGTTGAAGAGAATATTAGACGTCCACATCATTTCTTCGTTTTTGTTATTAAAGATCAGGGATACCGCATCTTGGGCACTTTTCATGGTTGATTCATAATCTTCTAGCGCAGCTTGAAAATCGTTAAACTTTGCCTGATTTTTACGTTTGAGCACATCAAAAGAGTGATGCAATTTTGCCAGTGTTTGCTTAAGATTTTTTTCAAACCTTTTGTAGCTGTGCTTCAAGCGCTCGTGATCCTCTGCATGGGCCCCCTCTTCATCCGGGTGCCCCACATTCACCAGAACAGCGTCACCTTCCTCTCGCGTGGAAATCTCTGGTTCATGATGAGCGTCTTGCACGGGCCTATGATGAACGGCCGGTCCATGGCCAGTAAATATATGAGGCTTATGAAAGCGAACCGGTCGATGGTCATGAAATCGGAGATCACCGTGCAGCCACGAAGCGCTTCCTAACCAAGCCCCCACACACATCACCCCCAGAACCACAGGTCGATACATACACCCTCCCACAAAAAAACACGCATAAACAATAGGTTAACGCTTACGTCTCTATTATTATCTTTTTTTGCTATTTTTTGGTTAAGGGGCGCCCCAAGCCCTGGGACATGCCTCTGGGGTGTGCACCTTAAGTTGTGCGTTCTAATGACCCCATTTCACGTATGGTTCGCATTGATAGAGACGTTATGAGATAACGCTTGTATGCCATTTTTAGGCATAACCTTTTCAGGTGTAAACTATGTAGACGAGTTCTTTGTAAGGGGGTGTCGTTAGGGGGGGCCTTTTGCAGGGCGCTGTCTTTTCGCAGCGTGATGCCTTTCAGGTGTTTGTGAACCCCCCGACCCCATCTTGAGAAGGCAGGATCAGTCTTTCTCCCCCACCAAATAACTATTCACACCTGCAAGCAAGGCTTTCATATACTTCCCAAACGCTTCCTCGTCTTGAGCACCTTTCACACACTCCGGTTCCTCAGCTAACTTGTGCATTATGGATATCTCAGGATAGTTTTTCACAAAACCATCGACTTCAGCCCACAAGCTGACATACATCGCGTGCATACTTTCTTCATAGGGATCCATATGATCGACAATGGCACCCAAGTCATCGGCCGGTTTCTGCATCTTATCAATCTCTTCGCTCTTTTTCGCCCTGTCTTCATCAGAAAGTGTTGGCAAGGGGTTGTTGTCATCGGCGATAAGCCTACCTTTTAACGCCTCTTCCCCTTCTTCCGCACCCCGTCGATAGTTAGCGGAGACTTCGCGCGCAAAAGCTTGTACCTCTTGACGTCGTTTTTCGTGTTCGGGCTGCCTGCGGATGATCACTTCAATCTTGTTAAGAAGGTCGCACCACTCTCTGTGAACCTTCTGCTTTGCCTCATCTGCGTCTTGAGGCAACGCCTGCCGCATCTCATCCCAAGCAAAAACCTGATCGGGATCGCCCCCATAGGCCCGTGGCGGGAACGTCACAACGGCCACCATACCGTGCAGCCACACAACAGAAAGAAAAACCCGCCAACACATCACTTAACCCCCTTTTTGATCATACGCTTCACGGGCATGGTAGAATATTTTGCCTTTTTGTCAATAAAGCCTCACAACAAGCCTTGTCAGCAACCCCGCTCTTGAGTTTGCACATCACGACGTCAAGATCAGCCTTGTTCAGTCTTCTTCGGCAGAGAATCTTGTGCCAACGCCTTTATGATGCCAAGCACTTCCAGCGTACACTCCTCCATCTTAACGATTTGCTTTTCTTTTTTTATTGGGTCTCTTTCTTCGGAGAATTTTGTAAGCGCTTCTTGATGTTCCGTATATTTTTCTTGGATGGTTTTCAGACGTTGCTCCGCTTCCTTTGCTGCGTTAAGATGTTGGCTAATTATCGGAAGCAAATCTTTTTTAAGAGTGGTAAGGGAATTACCTACAGCCTCCATGCCTTCCAACACAAAATCTGATACGCCCTCTTTGCGCTGTGGTAGGGATGAGGGGTCATAAGCCTCAAGGGGTTCTTTCTCATCAGACGCGTTTGAGCATTTTTCTGGGTCTTGCCCTTCATACCCTTTATATCTTGACCTAAACGCAGCAAAGACATCACACCATACAAGCAGAAGCTCTTGAGGAAAATAACATTCTGTTTCATTCAAAAATCTGTCTAATTTTGCTATATGTGATAGTGACTCTGCTTCACTGAGTCCTTCCAAGTCTTGTTTGTCTTGTAAACTTATGGCCTTGAGTCGTAAGCATAAACTGGTGAATAAAGAAATCCCCTCACGTTTGTTTTTTTTGGCATACGCCTCTATCGTGTTTATACGTGTTTTTGCCTTTCCCTTTTTCTCTTCCTCTGTCCACAGGAGTGGATCTCCATGAAAATCTTGGTGTGATGGGAGGGATCGCCTCACCGTCGTTCTTCTTGACAAAACAGAAGAGTCATAAGAAGATGCTGAATCCTTGGCTGAATCTGCACCTCGTGCCCCGTGGGCCCATAAAAACAGGCTGAGCAAGGCGCCACCTAAGAAAACGATCCCCCGCGCGCCCCTTACAGGCATCTGCACGTTCATAAGCATGGTCATAATCTTTTCTCCTTCCCACACACACCAATCGCTGCATTGTGGGCACATATTGCCAACATGTCAATAGTTTTTGACACTTCAAAGCCCCCAGAGAGGGGGCAAAAGGAGCCCACCAAAAGCAGAGCAAAAGCCTTACAGCGTGAGAGAGGGCGCCATTTCGGTGGCCCAATGATAGAGCAAACGTAGCCCAAAGGCACACCCACCTTCGGTCGCTACATCTGTATCTTTGGCGTTGAAGTCCACATTGGCAATGTCAATATGCGCCCAGGGGGTGTCGCCCACAAAACGCTCTAAAAAGGCCGCGGCGGTGCTGCTGCCCGCGCCAAAGCCGGGGGAAGAAATGTTTTTAAGGTCGGCCACACGGCTCTCCATGGCTTTGGTAAACGCCTCACAAAGCGGCAAACGCCACACAGGTTCGCCCACGGTGGTGCCGGCTTCATCTAAGGTGTGCGCCAGAGTATCTTGAGGTGAAAACATCCCCGCATACGATGGCCCCAAAGCAAAACGCATGGCGCCCGTCAACGTGGCCACATCCACCATGGCGCGGGGGGTGAGGTGCTTATGAGCATAATAAAGGGCATCGGCCAAAATCAGGCGCCCTTCGGCATCTGTGTTCAGCACTTCGATGGTTTGCCCTGACATGCTGGTGACAATATCGCCCGGACGCATGGCTTTACCTGACGGCATATTTTCCACCAAGGCCACCACGCCCACGGCATTGATGGGCGCCTTGGTCAGTGCCAACGCTCGCATCAGGCCCATCACCACGGCCGCGCCGCCCATATCACCCTTCATTTCCTCCATCCCTCGGGAAGGTTTGATGGAAAGGCCGCCCGAATCAAACGTGACCCCTTTCCCCACAAAGGCCAGCGGTTTATCCTGCTCTGCGCCACCCTGCCAATGCACCACGGCCAAGAAAGGCTCATAATCGCTGCCTTGCGCCACGCCCAACAGCGACCCCATGCCTAACGCGGTCATGCGCGCTTTGTCTAACACCTCGACCTTAAGGCCCAAGGATTCAAAGGCACGGATCCTCTCCACAAAAGTTTGGGGATAGAGCACATTGCCCGGCTCATTCACACAGCTCCTCGCCCACAAAACGCTTTCGGCCACATGGTTTTGCACAGCAAAGCGATGGGTAAGGCTTTCAGAAGTCGACACGACTGTGACAGTCTTAAGCGGCACCGCATTGCTTTTTTTATAGCGATCAAAGCGCCAACTACGCAGCATTAAGCCTTCTAACACATAAAACAGCGGGCCATCTTCACAAAAAGGGGCCGCCAGCGCCACCTGCGTCAGCTTGTGCTTTTCAAGAGCGGCAGCGGCCTTGCCACCCACCGTCAGGGCCTTTTGCGCAGAGGATAACTCATCTCCCAGCCCCAGCAACACAACCAGCGAAACATCCCCCTGACCATAGACAGGCACCACCTCCCCGGCCTCAGCCTTGAAGGTTTTGTTCTCTATTAGTCGTTTGATCAGCGCTTGGGTCGATGCATCGAGATCGTCAAAAACAGGACCCAGCTTATGGTCTTTGCCCACGCCTAACACCAAGGTGTGCACATCCCTTGGCAGCTGAGGAGAGAATGTGATAGAGAGCATAGACAAGGCCCGCACAATCAGAATATGTCTTGGTTGTTACTTAAATGAAACAGGGGCCTTATGTCAACGGCAAGTGAAAAATTGAAAAAAAATTTACAAACATTGCGGCATTCACATTTTCTCAACACCTTTTCGCTTTGCTCGTGGCAAGATACAAAAAACGTGGCAAAGGCGTTAGGGGCATGTGTGAAAAAAGGCGATGTGGTGCTGTTATGCGGCGATCTGGGGGCAGGCAAAACAGCCCTTGTGCGCTTGACGCTTCAAGCCATGCGGGGTGATGATGTGAGGGTGCAAAGCCCTACCTTTCCGTTGATTCTCACCTATGACACACCACAAGGGTCTGTATGGCATGCGGATCTCTATCGCCTCTCCCCTGAAGAAGCGCCTTCGTTAGGGTTGGAGGAAGCATGGGACGAGCGCATCACTTTTATTGAGTGGCCTGACCGATTGGCTGTGTGTCCGCCCCATCCTCTTTTGCTGGATCTGACCGTGGATGCGCTGCACGGGAAACGCACACTAACGTGTTATGGCGAACGCCCTTGGCCGCAAAGATGGGGAGGCGCTGCATGACAAACTCGCTGCGCTCGCTCAACCGTGAAGATGAACGACGCGCGTTTTTGAGCAAACACGGGGCCGCCCAATTGCCTCAAGAACCTCTGGTGCAAGACTGTTCCAACAGGGTCTACACCCGCCTTCAAGGTCAAGGCATGTGGAACAACGGGCACGTGATATTTGTGGATGATCCTGATCCAGACAATGCCAAGCGCTTTGCTGACGTGGCGCATTATCTGGCCTCCCTGGGGCTTCGTGTGCCCAAGGTTTATGCGGCTTCAGAGCATGGGTTTTTGTTGATTGAGGATTTAGGCGAAACGCGTTTTCGTGACGTGCTGAAGGATGATCCTTCAGCCCACGATGACCTGTGGGAAACACTCTTTGACACCTTGATCCACCTGCAGAAAGCCAGCCATCAGCCTGGTACTGATGCCTCTGCCTCGCTTTCCACCCTGGCTCGTCACCATGCCTCTGCGCCCCCGCCCTTAGGGGTGATGACGGTGGAGATGCTTCTTGAGGAAGTTGATATTTTTCTGGAATGGGGCCTTTCCTACATTGGACGATCTTTAGCTAAGCAAGAACGGCAAGAAGCGCGCCAGCTGTGGGAAGCGTTTCTAGCGCCTCTGGCTGACCATATGCCTTGTCAGGCGCCAGAAGGCTATGTGTGTGTCCACAAAGATTTTCACTCAGACAATATGCTGATTTTGGATGCTGAGGGCACGCAAGGGTGTGGTGTGATCGATTTTCAAGATGCGTTGTGGGGGCCGCCGGCCTATGACCTGGTGTCGCTTATTGAAGACGTGAGGCTGCCCTTTGACGGCCCGCGCATCACGCGCCAGAAAGCCCATTTTATTCACAAACAATCCCTGTTTACAAACCATGAGTGGGAATCCACCTATGATCGCCTCAGCCTTCAGCGCGCAGTCAAAATTTTTGGAGTGTTTTGTCGCCTGGCGTTGCGCGATGGCAAGCTAAAAAAGGTTGACTGTTTGGCAAATACATTTCTATTTATAGAGAATGGGTTGAAACACCCCGCAGCGAACGGCCTGCGCGATTGGTTTTTGTCTTTAGATTTTAAAAGACGTTTGGAGAGTTTTTGATTGAAAATGCTTTGATTCTTGCGGCCGGCTATGGCAAGCGCATGGAAAATCTGACGCAAAACACGCCCAAACCCTTGTTGGTTGTGTGGGGCAAGACTCTGCTGGACCATATCCTCACAAAGGTGGTAAACGCCGGCATCCAGCGGGTTATGATCAATGTGCATTATCTGGCGCCTCAAATGAAAGACTATCTCTTGCCGTGGAAAGAGCGGATTGCTGATTTGATTCTCATTGAGGAAGACGAAATCTTAGGCACAGGGGGAACCATCACGAAGGCATGCCAATTTGTGGAGGGTCAGCCTTTTTTTGTCATCAATGGCGATGTATTGTGGCGCGAGCGGGCCGGCAGCGCCCTTCAAGCCATGGCCTCATCTTGGCAGCAAGCCCACACAGGGCTTTTGGCGTTGGTGAACCGAGACAAAGCTTGGGGCTATGATGGCAACGGTGATTTTTTTCTAGACGACGATCAAGCCATTGTGCCGAAACGCAATAAGCACCAGGTGGCACCTTATGTCTATGCGGGGATTCAAATTGTGCATCCTGCCTATACAGATGGCCGTGTTGCGGCTTCATTGCGGCTGACTGCGCCCTATCCCGTCAATCAACTGTGGCAACCGCAAATCCAGAAAAAAGAGCTGGCGGGCTATGTTTTCCCAGATCCGTGGTATCATGTGGGCACCAAAAAAGCTTATCAGGCTGTGGGCTATGTGTGAGGTGTAAGCCTTTCCCCCCTTGTTAATAGCGCCAATGAAACCTTTTGTGATGAGGCATCAGGAAGAACCGAAGAAGCCCTGGCAACACCACGCTTCTCCCGCGATCTTGGCGCGAAGGCTTGATTCTTAAGGGGGGTTCCGTCAAGGTCAAGAGCAACCGCCTATGCACAAAGCGCAAAGGTTATGAAAAACATGGATCATAAAGCAGGCCTGTGGGCAATGCCGCCAGGTGTGCCTTTCACCAAGACATTGGCGCGTCATTTGTCTCATTTTGTACATCCTGATGCTTGGTCAGAGACCATCATCATGTGGCCCTATCAGCGCGCGATCCAAGATTTTTCCTATCATTTGTGTAAATACCAGCAACGCCCTACGCTTCTGCCGAAGCTCTATAACCTTAAAAATAGTGCGTCTCTTTTACAGGAACAAGGATTACCCCCGCCTGTCTCTGAGCGGGTGCTCGCACCTCTTGAACGTTTGGGCTTGTTGCTGCAGCTGATTGATGAAAAAAAGCGTTTGACTGACAATCAAGAGGCCTATACTTTTCCCACCATGCTGGCCTTGGCCAAAGATTTAGGCGATATCTTGGATGCCGCCACCCTGGAGGGGGTGTCTTTTGATCGCTTGCATGATTTGGTGCCTGAAACGTTCTCGCGCCATTGGCAAAAAACGCTTCAGTTTATGGACATTGTTTCTCATGTGTGGCCCAAGCTGATGAAAGAGATGAACGCCTTAACGCCCTATGCCCATGCGGTGGCCCAGAGCCAGGTGCTGGCTGATTATTTTGAACAAAAACAACCCAGCCATCCTGTGATGATTGTGGGCTCTACGGGCAGCGTGCCTCATGTGCGACGTTTGATGAAGGCTGTGCTTTCCTTGCCGCGCGGCTATGTCATCTTACCAGGGTTTGATCCACAGGCCCATCACGCACCGCTTCATGCCACGCACCCTCAAAAAAACCTGCAAGATCTTTTGGCATTTTTGCATGTGAACCCGGCTCAGGTACGCCTTTTCCCCACAGACATAACGCCGCACCATACACAGCGCCAACAGATCCTCAGATCAGCCTTTCAGCAAGAAGATGAAGCATTGGCTCCTGATGTATCCAGCGCGCTCAAGGGTATGTCGCTTACCACCTTGTCTCATGAACAGGAAGAAGCCCTGGCCATCGCACTCATCATCCGACAAGCCCTTGAGAATTCTCACACCTCTGTGGTGGCATGTGTGCCCAGCGCCCCTATGCGTCACCTTCTGACCGCACAGCTAGCGCGCTGGCATATTGAAGCAGATTATACTACGGGCATGCCCTTATCCGTGGCGCCATGGCCTCAGTTGGCTTTCTTGGCGATCGAGGCCGTGCTTTCTCCTCATGATATGACAGCACACCTGGCCCTGCTCAAACATCCCTTATGGTCGGCGCACAAACCTTCACATCTTAAAGACCACCTGGTTCGTCATTTTGAGTGTGATATTTTGCGTCAACCAACGCCTTTGCTTACGCGAGATGACCTGAATGCGCGCATCCAGCAATCGCCTTTTTCAAAGCGCTTTTCATGGTTGATGTCCTTTCTGACAGAGGGGTTTGAAGGTCTTGCTCGCCATAAACACATGCAACAATCCGCAGCGCACTGGGGGGAACAGCTGTATGCCACACTGCATCACATGGTGGGTGATATGTCCTCTTTATCTCCTGACGATGAAGCATTTCTTTCTCACCTCGACGAATTGAGCCAACAGGCGGCCTCTTTTTCCTCCCTCACGCTGCAAGACTATCGCGATCTTTTGGCGCATGTCTTAGCACAAACCACAACCGAAGGGAGAAAAGGGCAATCTCGTGTACAGATTTTAAGCACGCGAGAAGCGCGCCTTATTCACGGTGACGTGATGATTCTCGCGTGTCTCAACGAAGGAGAGTGGCCCACCCAAACCTCTGATGGACCGTGGCTCAACCGATCCATGCGGCATCACCTGGGTTTTTTTGATGATGAGCGTAAGCAAAGCCTGCAAGCCCATGATTTTATGAGCACAGCCGCGGCCCCGCAGGTGTTTTTGACGCGCAGCCAATACGCGCAAGATGGCCCCACCTCACCGTCTCGTTTTCTGCTTGCTCTTGAGCACACCTTGGCGCAGCATCACAGCGCGATACCTAAAGCCCCTCATCTTTTGGCCTGGGCAACAGCGATGGATGCCGCCCACGCACCGCCCATACGCACAAAACCGCCACGACCCACGCCACCTTCTCAAGCCTTACCGCGCATGCTTTCGGTGACCGCCATCGAACTTCTCAGCCGTGATCCTTATGCCTTTTATGCGCGCTATATCTTGAATCTCAAACCGCTATCTCCTGTGGGAGGAGCGCTGGATGCTGCCTTGTTTGGCACACGTGTGCACCGCATGCTTGAGGTCTTGGCTACAGAAAAAAACCAAAAATGCTCACGTGAAACATTAATGTTAAGACTTTTTGACATTGCGCACGACCAGTTCCACCCTTTTTGGACGTCACCGGTGGTCTCTTTGTTTTGGTGGCAGCGCATCAAACACATGATCCCATCGATCACCACGTTTTTGGCATCACAGCCTCTCACATCACACACGTACCCCGAAGTGGCAGGACGTATGACGGTGCATGTGGGCCAACCCGTCACGATTTATGCCCGCGCAGATCGCCTAGATCTTACACCTGAAGGTGCCCGCATTATTGACTATAAAACAGGGGCCGTGCCTTTGGACCGAGAAATTGACGAAGGATTGTCCCCACAACTCCCCCTTGAAGGTGCCATTCTTATGAAAGGGGGCTTTTTTTCCCATGTCACGCGCCTTCATGAACTTAGCTTTTGGCACCTAGGCACGCGCCCTTTGTGTAAATCCTTAACGCCCCCTGCATCCTATGCGCAAAAAGCGCTTGACCAGCTCGACGCGCTTCTTCGGCCTTTTTATGAACACAAGGCCCCCTTTAAGGTGCAAACCCTGTCGTCAAAGGCGCCTGTGTATCCTGTGTATGAGAACCTTGCGCGTACACAAGCATGGCAGCGTTCATAGGCTTTACCCACAGCCCCCTATGAAGATCATTTCCTAGCAGTGCCACTATTTTTTCTCAACGAAAGAGGAGACAAACGCTTTTTATTGGTCTATGATCTCACCATAGAGCCATATATAAGGAACAGACCGCTTTTTTCTTCAATGATGTATTTTTTATTACTGAACGCCCAGCACGGCAATGTGTTCAGGGGCAGGGTGTGATGTCTGCGATCGCGCTTCATGTTTCTGGTGTTATCTGCTTGCTGGCAAATCCGTATGTGATTCTGGGCATTTTCATCTTGGGCTTTGTGAGCCAGCACCGGCTTCTTTTCGTCAGGTCCCTCCAACTGCTATTATGGATGATGGTTGTGGGGACCAGCCTTAAAGCCTTATCTGTAACCCTAGGCCTTCCTGCCCTTTTTCACACGAAGATCTTTCCCAGTGGTCATACCCTAACCGTGATGGCTTTTTATGGTCCTCTTTTATGGTGGCAACCACAGCCCCAACGCCCTTTCTTCGTGCTACTCATGATCGCCTATGGTGGGGCCATCTGTTATCGGGGTTATCATCAGCCTGTGGATGTGTTGGGGTCGTGGGTGATTGGGTTTATCCTGCTTGACACCTATCATAAGGTACGCATAAACACACGCAGCCAGAAAAAACATTTCCAAGAGAATTTGTGGCTGTGGGTCACAACGCTTCCCTTTCTTATGTTTTTGGCTTGGTCTGGCCCTGTGCCTGTCCACACGTGGATGGGATTCTATGCGCTTTTGGGGCTCACAGCTGGCACACGCCTTTACCCCTCTTATCTCGATGTTCGCCTTTCCTTCATGCCCCGTGCGATCATCGTCTTGCTTCTTTTTTCCTCTTTTGTGGGTGTTGGCTTTTTGTGCCACACGTTAAGTTACTATATCCCCCTTGGTTTGGCTCTTTTACCCTGGATCGCGGGAGGAGCAACCCCCATTTTCCTATGTTATATCTTGAGTGATCTCAGGAAACCCTCGCTTCCCTGACCGCGCCGCTCACCATCCTTAATCGTCCCACCTGTCTTACGCGTCATCATCTTTGCTGCTTTAAAGCCTTGAGAAGAACGTCTTGTTTGTATGCACTCCCCTTTCCCTCACACCAGCCCACAATCGATTCTCTTTTTTATCAATCAACGCGAGAGCTGGCCCGACCAACCTTGTATCGCCATGGACCATCATCGTGTAGGCCTATGATTCAGCAGGTTGTAGAGCCTGAGGGTCGATAAAACGCACCACGCATCCTCGCACCGGAAAAGCAGATTCAGATTTCTTTTCATAAAGGCTTGTATGTTACACAAAAAGTGAAGTAGGTTGTGAGGATTACTGAGAGACATCTCAACGTTTGCTGTAAACAGAAAAGACAATGGATCAAAACGGTTGGCGACGCACGCACGAGAAACCCTCACGGTCACCAAAGGGCAGCCTTACGCTCTGCAGCCGTAAGAAACGCACACACGCTTGGGAACAGCGCTTAAGAAAATTACACATACCCACCCTCAACATCTTGAATCCACCACATTCTTTGATAGACAAAAAAGAGGGGTCTGGCACATGCGCTCTTCCCCTAGCATTTCTATCAGGCCACAAGCACACTCCAGGCACCAAGGCTGTCACCCCGTGAGAAAAGTACTCTTAAGAAACAGAACGGTTCACCATAATTATGACATCATCAAAAGTTATGAAGCCGGCCTTGTACTAAAAGGATGGGAAGTCAAATCCCTGCGACAAGGACAAGGGGCTGTCAAAGACAGCTTTGCAAAAGAAAACCAAGGGACACTAATGATAGAGAACCTCTACATCCCGCCCTACAAGAACGCGCCCAAAAGCGGCGCAGGACAAAGCCGAAGGCCAAGAAACATCCTTCTGCACGACAAAGAAATCAATAAACTCAAAAACGCTGCCAGCAATCCGGGCACAACCATAGCGGTCATCCAAATCTACCTAACGCCCAAAGGAAGGATTAAGGCAGAAATAGGCGTCGCATCAGGCAAGACAAAACACGACAAAAGAGAAGCCCTTAAAAAGAAAGACTGGCAGCGTCAGAAGCAACGACTCCTAAAGAAAGACGTCCACTTCTAGCCAAACGCAATTCATGGAACCATGAAGACTACCCCCTCCCCCACAGCAAGACAAGCTCGCCCATATATACACGGCTTCTATCTGTTCAAGGCCGCTTAAAAGTCTTCAAGAGAAGACACCCCCATCATAGTAAAAATAACGAAAAAAACAAGAGAATTTTTATTTTTTTTTAACAATTGCTTTTTTTGAACTATCTTTACGTGTACCTTTTGAAGAAAAAGGAGGCAATGCTGATGCCCACAGCAGAAAACCTTATTTCTTTTCTTTTACATGAGCTTATCTCGCCCATCACGGCTCTGTCTTATGGCCTAGACGAAATAAACCCTTCCTTTGATCAAACAACATCAACGCTTTTAAAAGACAGCACCCACAAATTGCGGGTTTACGTGGATTTTTTCAGAATTGCCTTTGCCCCTCCCGGCCTTCTTGTCGACATACCCCAGGGCCTGCAGTATGCGGCAAGTTATTGTCAGACAAAAAAAGTGGCGTTCTCACACACAATCCAGGATTTTCATGAAAAAGAGGTGTTGCCGCCACTCTTTCTTTTGCTTCTTTGGGTCCTCAAAACGCATACTGGCCTGACGCAGGTGCAAGCTGTTTTTAAGAAAAATAGCATACACCTTGTGTGTGATGCGACCTATAAAGACACATCTCATCCTCTTTATGGCGCCATTAAAGAATGTTTAGACACGAACATTTCTGCTAAAAAACTTAAATTGACAAAAAGTTCGTCAGACAAAAGTGTTATTTATACTTTATGTTTCATGACAAAATAGATCTACAAACATAGACTTCTCAGGATTTAGTTTATCTTTTCTTAAGAGGATGTGTATTTTCTTAATAAAGGGGATTGATTGATGATTGATTGGCCACACAGCACCTATGACAAACAAAAACAATCATTCTGACGCTGGTCAAGTCACGTGGGACCACCCACCCGAACCTCACGCTGTTTCAAACCCACCCCTGCCTTTTTATGCGCGCCCCTCAGCTACACCCTCAGCCATCCCACCTCACCTTGAAGGAGGAAAAGAACCGCCGGCGAAATCATTCAAATCTTTGTTTTCAAAAAAAGCACTGATTCTGATGACATTGATACTG
>CBFICL010000018.1:0-25360 GCA_965661165.1 uncultured Holosporaceae bacterium
TAGCTATGGCGAGACGCTTATTGAAAGGAATTGTCGTTTCTGACAAGATGAATAAAACAGTACAAGTGCTTGTGGAGCGTCGGTTTGTTCATCCTGTCTATGGAAAAATTGTCAAAACACGCAGAAAGTATGCGGCGCATGATGAGCAAAACGCGTTTAAGGTGGGTGACAAGGTTTCTATTCTTGAATCAAAGCGCTATTCGCGAACAAAAGCTTGGGAAGTGTGCGCTGAAAAGAATGGCTAGATGGATAATGAGACACACGATGTGGAATAGAAGAGAGGACATTGTTGTATGATACAGATGCAATCGATTCTCCCTGTGGCAGATAACTCAGGGGCGAAGAAAGTTCAGTGTATCAAAGTGTTGGGCGGCTCAAAGCGCTGGGCGGCTCACCAGGGTGATATTGTGGTGGCATCTGTGAAAGAGGCTCAGCCGCGCAGCCGCGTCAAAAAAGGCGATGTGGTTAAAGCCCTTATTGTGCGTACAGTTTTTCCTATTTCGCGCCCTGACGGTACCAAGGTCCGTTTTGATAAGAACGCGGTGGTGTTGCTGGATAACCAAAAAGCCCCTGTGGGGACACGCGTTTTTGGCCCTGTGATGCGGGAGTTGCGGGATGCCGGTTTCGGCAAAATTGTTTCATTGGCGCCTGGGGTTTTGTGATGACGTTTAAGTGGAAAATTCGCAAAGGTGACCAGGTGGTCGTGTTGGCCGGCAAGGACAAAGGTCGCAAGGGTGAGGTCTTGGAAGTGATGCGTGATCGCCATCGCCTGAAGGTTAAGGGCGTGCAAATGGTGGCGCGGCACCAAAAACCTTCGCAGGCTCATGCCAAGGGAGGGATTGTTCGTCAAGAAGCCTCCATTCATGTGTCTAATGTGGCGCATGTGGACCCTAAAACAGGTGGACCTTCTCGCGTGGGGGTGAAGATGCTCAAAGATGGTAAGCGCGTTTTGTATGCAAAGCGTTCTGGTGAAGAAATTCGTTAACGAGAGGTTGTGGCAAACATTTTATGTCTTTTTTTCATGACTATTATCACAACACACTAAGGGATCAGTTGCTCAAAGAGTTGGGGCTTAAAAATGTGATGCAAGCACCTCGCCTGGAGAAAATCGTGCTCAACATGGGTGTGGGGCGTGCCGCGCAAGATAGCAAAGCGCTTGAATTGGCGCAGCAAGATCTGACCTCTATTGCCGGTCAATACGCGCTCGTGCGCAAGGCAAAAAAATCGGTGGCAGGTTTTAAAATCCGTGAGGGCATGGGCGTGGGGGTCTCTGTGACGCTGCGTCGCAAGCGTATGTATGATTTTCTTGAGCGTCTCATTGTGATTGCGTTGCCTCAGGTGCGTAACTATCAAGGCGCCTCGATCAAAAGTTTTGATGGTGCGGGCAACTATGCTTTGGGCATTCCCGAGCATACGGTGTTTCCCGAAGTGGATTATAATAAAGCATCGTATTCTGTGGGGTTAGACATTGCCTTTGTGACCAATACGATGGATAATAAGGCAGCCTTCTTGCTGTTGAAGGGATTTGGTATACCGTTTAGAGGGACGTTATAGTGGCGAAAAAAAGTGCAATTGAAAAAAACCATTATCGTGAGCGTTTGGTGAAGAAAAATGCTTCCCGCCGCAAGCGATTGAAGGCGTTGGCGGCAGATAAAAATGTGACGCTTCAGGAGCGGTTTCAGGCATCGTTAAAATTGGCGCAGATGCCGCGTAATGGATCGTCTGTGCGTGTGCGTCGTCGCTGTTTTTTGACGGGGCGTCCGCGTGGGGTGTATCGGGAATATGGAATCTCTCGGATTGCCATTCGTGAGCTTGCGCTCTCGGGGCAGTTGCCGGGTGTGATTAAAGCAAGTTGGTAAGGAAAAAGACATGATCAACGACCCTGTAGCAGACATTCTTACCCGGATGCGTAACGCAATGCGCGTGGGTAAAACAACCTGTCGTGCACCGGCTTCGCGGTTTGCGGAAAAGATTTTGGACGTTCTTGTGCGTGAAGGTTATCTTCTCGGGTATGCGCGACAGAATATCAGGCAAGGTATTGATGAGTTGGTGGTGGACTTAAAATATGACAAGGGTCGTCCTGTGATTGAAGAGATATCCCGGGTATCTCGGTTGGGGCGCCGCTCGTATAGTCAGATTCGGCGTCTGCCGCGTGTCAATAGTGGTTTGGGCATTTTTGTGCTGTCCACGTCGAAAGGGGTTCTTTCGGATCGTGAGGCCCTCGCGCATCATGTGGGTGGTGAGGTTGTTTGTCGTGTTTATTGAGATGCATAGGAGACGTGTATGTCACGCTTAGGAAAGCGTCCTATTCCTCTGCCTCAGGGGGTGAGTTGCTCTTTGAGCAGTGATGAGGTGTTGTTAAAAGGGCCTAAAGGTGAGCATGCGTTGTCTTTGCCGGCGGGTGTCTCGTGTGCCTTGGAAGGTGATATGGTGACGTTGCGTGGTGGACAGAGTGGTCGTGGCAAAGTGCTGTGGGGCATGGCGTGGAGCTTGGTCAAGAACGCTATTCACGGCGTGTCGCAAGGGTTTTCCATTGATATGAAAATGGAAGGTGTAGGGTATCGCGCGGCGTTAGCAGGGCGGTCCTTAAAAATGCAGCTGGGGTTCAGCCACGACGTGGTGTTGCCATTGCCCGAGCATGTAAATGTGGTGGTCAAATCGCCCACAGAATTTTCTGTTGAGGGGCATTGCAAGCAAAAAGTAGGTCAGGTAGTGTCAGATATTCAGGCCTTTCGTCCTCCTGAGCCTTATAAAGGCAAGGGTATTCATCGTGTGGGCCAGTATGTTTTGAGGAAAAAGGGTAAGAAAAAATGATCCGAGCGGATGTCAGGCAAGAAAAGCGGAAAGAACGCAATCGCTTTCGTTTGCGGCAGAAATCTGGCGGTCGTTTGCGGTTGTCTGTGTTCAGATCTAAGCGTCACATCTATGCCCAGATTGTTGATGATGAAGGGCATAAGACGCTTGTGGCCGCATCATCTCAAGAAAAATCTTTGCGTGATAAGCCGCATGCTGGGTGTGACATGGCTGGTCATGTGGGTAAACTTGTGGCAGAGCGGGCGCGTAAGAGTAAGATTGACCATGTTGTGTTTGATCGCGGCGGCTATCTTTATCATGGCCGTGTCAAGGCACTGGCTGAAGGTGCGCGTTCTGCGGGATTATCGTTCTAGAGGATGACTATGACAAAAAATACATCAGGCCATAAAAAAGAAGAGCGTAATACTGACCTTTTTCAAGAACTGGTGGTGGTTAATCGTGTCACCAAGGTGGTGAAAGGTGGTAAGCGTTTTGGGTTTTCTGCCCTGGCTGTTGTGGGAGACCGGAAGGGGTGCGCCGGATATGGTTCGGGCAAGGCTAAAGAGGTGTCAAAGGCGGTGCGCAAGGCGATGGATCAAGCCACAAAGCATATGAGCCGTGTGCCTTTAAAGCAGGCTCGCACCCTTCATCATGATGTTAAATGTTCTTACGGTGCTGCCCTTGTGCAGCTTCGTTCTGCAAAGCCAGGTACAGGGGTGATTGCTGGGGGCGCTATGCGCGCTGTTTTTGAGGCCTTTGGTGTGCAAGATGTGGTGAGCAAATCTTTGAAAAGCTCGAATCAACATAACCTTGTCAAAGCCACGTTTAAGGCGATGCACTCTATTTTACCGCCGCGTTTGGTGGCGCAAAAGCGGGGTAAACGTGTGGCGGATGTGTTTGTGTCTTCGGGAAAGGCGCGAACCTCATCTGCGGACAAAAAAGATGTGTTAACACAAGAGGCGACCCATGAAGCTTAATGCCATCAAAGATTATGTTGAAGCGCGCAGACCAAGAAAGCGCGTGGGGCGCGGCATTGGTTCGGGCAAGGGGAAGACGTGTGGCCGTGGCTATAAAGGTCAAAAATCTCGAACCGGGGTGTCTATCAAGGGGTTTGAAGGTGGGCAGATGCCCATTCACATGCGGTTGCCCAAACGTGGGTTTAAGCCGCTCAAGAAAAAGCGTTTTCAAGAGCTTTCTTTGTCACGATTGCAGGCTTTGTTAGATCAAGGGGTTCTCTCTGCCAAGGAAACGGTGACCCAGGCGCTGTTGGTGGAGAAGGGTGTTTTCAAAAAAGCATTTCATGGGGTACGTGTGATTGGTAAGGCCGATCTGACACATCCTGTGAAGCTATCTGTCTCGGGTGTTTCGTCGTCTGTGCGGGATGCCGTGACAAAGTGTGGTGGTGAGGTATCTTAACATTTCATGATGAATGAGCGCGCCATTCAGTCAGCTTTTAATTGGCAAACGTTTTCAAGAGCCGAAGTTCTTAAAAAGCGCATTCTTTTTACCTTAGGTGTCCTCATTGTTTATCGTTTGTGCACCTACATTCCTTTGCCGGGTGTGAACCCGCAGGTGATGCTGGAGATTACGCGTCGCAATGCGAGTGGTTTCTTGGGCATGCTTGATATGCTCTCTGGGGGCGCCTTGGGTCGCGCGACGATCATGGCCCTCAATGTTATGCCCTATATCACGGCTAGCATCATTGTTCAGTTGTTAACGGCTATGATCCCGCACTTTGAAGCTTTACGCAAAGAGGGTGAGACGGGGCGCAAAAAACTCAATCAATATACGCGTTATCTCACTGTGGGGTTGGCCACGGCCCAGGCTTACACAACATCGGTGATGCTGGAAGGATTGACGGGGGTTTCTGGATCGCTTGTGTTTGACCCGGGGTGGTTTTTCCGCTTTGGTACGGTGATTACCTTGGTAGGGGGTACCTTTTTTGTGGTGTGGTTGGGCGAGCAGATTACGGCGCGCGGTATTGGCAACGGCTTGTCGATGATCATTTACGCAGGAATTGTGGCCAACTTGCCTCAATCAGCGGTTCGTACCCTTGAATTGGGGCGCACAGGGGCTGTGCATATAAGCGTAATTTTGGCTGTGTTGGCGCTTTTGGTGGCTGTGATTGCTTTGATTATCTTTGTGGAGCGTGCGTATCGTCGTGTGACGGTGCAATATCCCAAGCGTCAGGTGGGGCGTATGATGAGCCAAGGTGAGGTGAGCTACCTTCCCATTAAGATCAATAGTTCTGGGGTGTTGCCCCCCATTTTTGCCACCTCTGTGTTGATGTTTCCGTCACTGATTGCGAGTGCCTCTTTTTTTAGTACATCTTCTGTGGCGAGCACATTTTTACAGTATTTTGGGCGCGGGCAGGTGTTGTTTATCTTGCTATACGTGGCCTTAATTGTGTTTTTTGCCTTCTTCTATACAAGCATTGTGTTTAACCCTGAGGAAACGGCTGAGAATTTGCGTAAAAGCCATGGGTTTATTCCTGGATACAAGCCTGGCAAAATGACGGTGGATTACTTTGATTATTTATTGACGCGTTTGACGGTGATTGGTGCGCTTTACCTGTCTTTTGTGTGTGTGTTGCCAGAGATCCTGATGTCCCAAGTGACACTCTCCTTCTTTTTTAGTGGCACAAGTTTATTGATTTTGGTCAGCGTAACGATGGATACGGTAGCCCAGGTGCAGACGCATCTCATTTCCTATCAGTATGAAGGTTTGTTGAAAAATCGTTATCCTGGGGGAAAGTAAGGGGTTATGCGCATTATTTTATTGGGGTTGCCGGGATCGGGCAAGGGGACGCAGGCGCGCATGCTAGCGGAAAAGCTCTCGCTTCCTCTGGTAGGTACAGGTGATCTGTTGCGGCGTGAGATTGAAAACCAAACACCCTTGGGGCAGCAACTCAAACCCATCATGGACCGGGGTGATTTTCCTCCTGATGGGCTTGTGATGGATGTTTTTATGGACAATGTCAAAGCTTTGCCTGGTTTTGTGGTGGAGGGGATTCCGCGGAGCCGTGTGCAAGTGGATTTGCTTGACAAAGCCTTTGCTGAGCATGAGATGGCATTGGATTTCTTATTTTACTTGGATCTTCCTCAAGAGGTGGCGCTGAACCGTCTTTTGAGTCGTTACATGTGTTTGTCTTGTGGCGCTACGTATGGCCCTAAAGATGGCAAAAAACGTGTGTGTGATTTTTGTGGTGGCTCACAGTTTGGTCAGAGACGTGATGATGTGGAAGATGTGATTGTCAGGCGGTTAAAGGCACAACACTTGCGAGATCAAGACATTTTAAAAGTGTATGAAGATCAGCCTTTCTTTCAGCGCATTTCGGCGCAGGCGCCTGCAGATGAGGTGAGTCAAAAGATTGTGGATTGTCTAAAAAACTCGCCACGTGGGGGGTTTTAATGGAGGAAAGCGTGTGTTATTCTTTCTTCAAGCATAAAAGTATGGGTGCATATTTGTGGTACGTATAGCGGGCGTTAACGTTCCAACGCAAAAGAGGGTCGAAATTGCGTTGCGGTATATTTATGGGATAGGTCCATCGTCAGCGCGCTCTATCTGTGAAGCCTTATCCATTCCGGAAGCGCGCCGTATTTTTGAGCTCAAAGATACCGACGTGTTGAAAATTCGTGAGCATATTGATGCACACTATAAAATTGAGGGTGATCTGTTGCGTGAGGTGCGTCAAAATATCAAACAAAAAACAGAGTTAGGTTGTTATTCAGGTCTACGTCACCGTAGAAATCTCCCGGTTCGGGGTCAGCGCACGCACACCAATGCACGCACCCGTAGAGGGAAGGCGCGTCCTATTGCGGGCAAAAAATAAGAGGTTAAGGTTGTATGGCGTATCAACGTTCGTCAAAGGGCAAAGAAAAGAAGCGTAACATTACCTGTGGGGTGGTGCATATTTATTCCACATTTAACAACACGCTTGTCACATTGACCGATGTGCAGGGCAATGTCCTTTGCTGGTCTTCCTCAGGTGGGGCGGGTTTCAAGGGCGCTCGTAAGTCGACGCCTTATGCAGCGCAACTTGCCTCTGAAGCGATTGCTCAAAAGGGTAAAAATTTTGGCCTCAAAAGCGTAGAAGTGTATATCAAAGGCCCAGGGTCAGGTCGTGAATCTGCGTTGCGTGCGCTTAAGGGTGGATTTAACGTGACGTCCATTCGTGATGTAACGCCTATGCCTCACAATGGGTGTCGACTTCCTAAAAAGCGTCGCGGATAACTTTTTCAGAGGATGGGAATAAGGGAATGCTGAGACAAAATTGGCAACAAATGATTAAGCCTTGTAAGGTGAAGGTGAGTCGCGAATCCGACCAGGGTCGTCATGCGAATCTTACGTTTGAGCCCTTCGAGGAAGGTTTGGGAATCACGATCGGTACGGCATTGCGCCGTATTCTGCTGTCATCCTTACGCGGCGCGGCGGTGACGGCCGTTCGCTTTAGCAATGTGTTACACGAGTTTTCGTCTATTCCTGGTGTGCAGGAGGATGTGACAAATATTCTGTTAAACCTCAAGAATCTTGACATTAAGTATGAAGGGTCTGGCCCTTGTCAGGTTCGTGTGCAAGCCGAGGGGCCAAAAACGTTGACGGCGGGCATGATTGATGGGGGGGGGAATGTAGAATTTTTATCTCCTGATCAGCCTATTTGTGTGCTGGGACAGGGTGCAAAGGTTGACTTTGAGCTCACCATTGAAACGGGGAAGGGATATTCTTCAGTCGGCGACAGATCTAAGGAAGACTTGGCTTTGGGCACTATCTTGGTGGATGCTATTTTTAATCCTGTTAAGCGTTGTTCATTTGTGGTGGAAAGCACACATGTGGCTCAGTTCAATTGTGATCGTCTCGTGCTGACGGTGGAAACCAACGGATCCATCACCCCTGAAGATGCGGTAAGCGCTGCCTCGCGTATTCTTCAAGAACAGTTGGGTAAATTTATTCATTTCAAAGATATTGAAGAACCTTATGTGGAAGAGGTGGAAACGACGAAACCATCCCTTTCATTCAATGCTGATTTGTTGCGTAAGGTGGAGGAGCTTGATCTTTCTTTGCGTTCGTCTAACTGCCTTAAGGCGGCTAAGATTGTGTATATTGGTGATTTAGTATTGAAAAGCGAATCGGAGCTGTTAAGGACCCCTAATTTCGGTCGTAAATCATTAAGTGAAATCAGCGATGTCTTGAAGAAAATGGATCTGAGGTTAGGTATGTCTGTGGCTGATTGGCCACCAGAGGACATGGATGAGGCCTTAAAGAAATCAAAAGAGGCGCTATCAACACGGGGTATGATGCCTCTTTCGCGAGGATAAGGATAGGTATGAAGCATAGGACAGGTCATGGCAAGCTGGGACGGCCTTCGCATCAGCGTCGTGCTCTTTTGATGTCATTAGCAAAAAGCTTGGTGAGCCAAGAGTGTATTGAGACAACATTAACAAAAGCGAAGGTGTTGAGACCTTTCGTGGAGCGGCTCATTTCCTTGGGGCGTCACGATACACCAGGGGCTCGCCAGCGTCTTTTTTCTTTTTCCCATGATCGTGCCTTTTTAAAAAAGTTGACGTCTGAGTTGCGGGTGCGTTATCAGAATCGCCCGGGGGGCTATACGCGGATTATCAAAAAGGGTTACCGTTTTGGGGATCATGCACCTGTGGCGTTGATGGAGCTTGTGGACAGGCCTCTGCCTCAACAAAAGAAGGCTTCTAGCAAAAAAACAACCTCCGCGGAGGAGGCACCAAGGTAGGGGACGTGTATGGGCGCTTCGTTTCTTGCCAAAAACCATCGCAGGCGAGACTCTTTGCGTGTGTACAAAGAACACATTTGGCAAAAAGCACCTTCTCCTGATCAGATTCGCCACGTTTTTCCTAACGTCATCACCATTGTGGGCATGTGTCTTGGCCTTTCGGCTATTCGCTTTGCCTTTTCTCATTACTGGGAATGGTCGGTGATGTGCATTTTGGCGGCCAGTGTGTTCGACATGGCGGATGGCCGTGTGGCTCGTTTTTTGGGGAGCGCATCTGATTTTGGTGCTGAACTTGATTCATTAGCAGATTTTTTGTGTTATGGCGTTGCGCCCGCGCTGGTGATTTATTTCCATTCCTTGTCGGCATGTCCGGGGCTGGGGTGGGCGTTGTGTCTTTTTTTTATGACGTGTTCAGCGTTGAGGTTGGCGCGGTTTAACGTCTATCGCCTTTTGTCGAAAAAAGTTTCGTGGGGTGATTATTTCTCTGTGGGCGTGCCGGCACCGGGTGGGGCCTTTATTGCGCTCCTTCCTTTTTTTCTTCATTTTTCGTCCGGCATGGAGTGGATGTTTCCTTGGTATTTTCTGGTGACGCTGGCTTTGGGGGGCGGGCTGATGGTTAGTCGTTTGCCCACGCTGGTGTTTAAGCGCTTTCCTTTTGCAAAGCAACGCTTGCCCCTTCTTTTGTTAGGGGTGGCGCTTATCACGGGCGGCCTTTTTAGCATGCCGTGGGCTGTGATGACTTTGTTGACCTTGGCGTATGTGGCCTCGATCCCATGGAGTTTTCTCTGGGTGAAGCGTCGTCGTCACCTCACGCCTTCTTAGATTCATCTTGCCTCTTGCGTCGCAAGCTTACTTTTTCTAACCTTAAAGAGCGTGCCGAAGTAGCTCAGCTGGTAGAGCAACTGATTCGTAATCAGTAGGTCGGGTGTTCAAGTCACCTCTTCGGCACCAGGGTGAGACCGGATTTTAGGGTTTTTTAATTTTTCCAAAAACAAAATTATCATCAAACTGTCATCAACGTGAATCATGTTGTGGCTCCTGTTAGCGAGGGCATTTTGACATGATGCCAGGACGGAGGAGCGCGGTGTATTGAACAGACATGAGTGGCGACGGGTGCCGTACTCAGTTCAAAAGGGTCCACTATATGTCATCTTGATTTTTGTGGCGGTCCTGTTTGCTTTTGGGTTATCGGTGATTTATGACCCTTTGGGCGATGGCTGTTTGTGGTCTTTACGTGGTTTCGTGGTGATTTGCTCTTTGGGGTCTTCTTGAGGCGTTTTGGCGAGCAGGTCAGAGGCAAAGATGGTTTCTCGAATTTGCGCCCCAAGATCACCCACATGTTGGGGTGTGCTGGGCACAAAAATAACGCTGTTTTGTGAGGAAGAGCCCAAGTCTTTCAGCATATCCAGGTATTGCGTCATCATCACAACCTCCATGACAGATTGACGCGTCACGCCTTTAACGCCGTGCATCATGTCTTCCACAGAACTTTTCAGCCCCTCAATAATGGCATGTCGCTGACCTGCCAGTCCTTTGCCATGCAAAATGTTTGATTCAGCTTCGGCCTCGGCTTGTTTCACGCGAATGACCTTTTCGGCTTCCCCTTTTTCTTGTGCGGCGAGGCGTAGGCGTTGCGCTGTATTGATTTCATTCATAGCACTTTTAACATGCGCATCAGGTTGAATATCTGTGATGAGCACCTTCAAGATTTCATAACCAAACCCTTTCATTTGAGCCATCAAATCGTCACATACAACATTGGCAATATCATCTTTTTTGGAAAAAACATCATCAAGAATCATTTTGGGCACCTGTGCACGCACGGCATCAAAAACAAAGGCTTGGATTTGGTCATCAGGAGATTCCAGTGTGTAGAAAGCCTCAAAAATTTTGTTTTCAAGAATGCGATACTGCACAGATGTCATCAGGTTCACAAACACATTGTCTTGCGTTTTGGTCTCAACGGGAACATCCATTTGTAAAATACGTAAGCTCATGCGTCCCTTCACATGTTCAAAGAAGGGAATGAGGGCACGCAGCCCTGGGCGCGCAATGCGAGAAAAACGGCCTAAACGTTCTACCACGGCCACGTTTTGTTGGTTCACAATAAAAAAAATGGCAGGTACCAATAGGATCGCCACACTGGCGACAATTAACAAACCAACCAAAAAGTTCACTATGTCCATCCTGCACCTGCTTTCATCACCTCAACACCTTCTCTTAGGATAGGGCGCCAGCTCTTAAAATGTCTTTAAAAGATAAAAAATGAAAGGCTGTTGAGTCTTTGTGGTGGGGAATATAGAAAGGGGAAAGAACGCCCCCCTCTATATTGATTTTAGGGCCCTGTCTGCACAGGGTTGGCTATGTCAGATTTGGCCATACCAGAACCGAGGTAGGGGGGCGAGAGGGACGGCTTTTTGCACCTGTCTCTTACGCCTGGGCCTCTAAAGGGTTGGTTATGCTGGGGGGCCAGCTGCCGAACGTGCTTCTTTGGCGTTGTCTCCTTCGGGGGTCTCCACGATCGTGTCCTTTTCATTGGGTTGGCTTTGTGCTGATTCTTGATCCTGGGCGTCTGTGCGTTTCTTGAGCGCATCTCTGGCATCGTTCCATTGATTGTGAATCTGTTCACTCATGATGCCCGCAATACGGGGGACACATAAAGCGCCTTCAACGCAATGACTTACGTCAGAGGTGAAGAAATTTTTCATTGTCACAATCACGCGTTCACTGGATGGGTCATAGAGGGATGCCGTCAACGGGATCTCTCGTGGGGACTCACTCTCAGAGGCATGTTCCGCAGGGTGCGCCTTCACGGTCAACAGCATGGGGAACGCCTCTTTTTGTTCATTTGATGCATGAAAGCTATAGCACGTGACGGGGACTGTGGGGCGCTTTTGAATAAGATCTAATACCTTGCCTCCACCAAATATGAAATGGTCAAACCGTCTTGGTTGTGCGGGTAAAAAACGCAGCTTCACCCCAGCAAGGATGCCATGTTCCGTCATGGTGGAGCAGGTTTCCATCAACGCCAGTTGATCATAGAAGGGCATATAATCACGGATGATCTTCTGAATTAACTCAGGCGGCAAAACCAGCAAAATGTTTGGCGTAGTCTCTCCATCAGGCGCGTCTTTCTGGGGTTTCTTTTGTTCGATTGTTTTTTCCTTTGATGAAGGGGGGCAAAACCTAACCCTTATATCCACAAGGCACCGCTGAGAAGCTTGAGGACTATGGAAAAAATGATCTTTGCCCTGAAGGGCCTCTTCAGAAAGAGGCACCAATGCTGTGCTATGTCTTTTAATCAAAAGCGAAAGGGGACACATGTCCAGCCTTGATCCCCTTTCTTCCCAGGATTGTGCTTTTTGCCATTTTGTCAACTATCTTGCCAAAAAAATCAAAGCGTTATGTGGCACGGGCAAAGGGGGGAAGCATCTGGGGAAAAGGAGGGGGACAGAGCCCCCCTCCTAGATTGAGCGTGATGTGAGATCAGGCAGGCAGGCTGTCGGGCGTCACAAAACTTGGTTTTTTGCGCTTACTTTTATCAACCCATGAGTTTGCAAAACACACAGCCCGGCCCAACACTTTGCTGACATATTGAACACCAAAGGGCACAAGGGCATTGTAGGGTTCAGCATCCAAAATGAAAGCCCTTTCAAAGTCGTCATACTTCAAAACACTTTTTCGCCCTCCTGACCACAAAAGTTTCGGGAAAAATCCCTTTCTCTGAATGACATGATCAATCACTTCCCCGCACCCGGATTTCATACACATCAAACCAGGCCCTGTGGCAAAAACCGTATAACTCTGGTCTTCACCGTGGGCTTTTTTGGCGCCCAAAACACCGATGTTTATCATTGCTTCGTAGCGGGACACGATCTCCCACAAAATGCTTGACCACAGTTCTCGAGAAGGATGGGAAAGGTAAGGGTCGTTATTGTTGTAGGGGAGACGGCAGGCATGAGGCGTTTGAGGAATGGCTTGGGGAAGCGGCCTAACTTGAAAGCCGTCAAGATCGCAATAAAGGCCACCATAAATCATCAACACAAGTTTGCGATCAATGTCTGTCAAAGAGCCGTAGTTTTTGAGCCCCCCACCTTCAAAGTGTTGGATAGACCGGATCGCGCTATACAAGTCAGGGGCGAGGATCTTTTGGGCCTCATCATAAACATCTTGAATATCATGGATGATCAGTTTGCCATGCTTTTGTAATCTCAGCAGGTGGTCACGCACTTCTGGTGGCGTTTGTATGCGTTTTTTGGATGCGTGAAGATCGAGGTCAAACATGTTTTGAACGGCATGCATGAGAAGATCATTTTGCACTTGATCCTTCGCAAACTCGTGCGTGAAAAAAGAAGCAAAATGGGTTCTGAGACTGTTTTGGGGAAACCCTTCATACACACCTGCGGGGATGCGTGAAGCTTGGGGTTTGAGGATCTCAGACAATGTCTTCAATTGATGGGCCGGACCATAATGACAAAAGCCGACCATTGAATTCTGTCTATCTAGCTCTCTTCTGACCTCCTTAAGGAAGGACGCTTGTTTAGGGTAGCCTCGTAAAATGGTTTCCACATAGGGTTCAATGTTTTCTTTCTTCGCAAATAAGAGCTTCTCTCGATAGGCTTGTTTTTCAATTGCGTCTTTCAAGTCGGACAGCTTATCTTCAAAACCGTTGGTGGCCAGTGTTGTGAATGTGTTGAGTATATGGCCCTTGTTGGTCCAAAAATGAACTTTCCAGCCGCTTTCAAGGGCCTCGCTGCACAGGCTCAGCAATCCATAGAAAAAATGTTCTGGCAAAGCATTATCGTGATAGATGACGTGTATGTTTTTGTGAAGATTCTCGGGAGCAGCCTTTTCGTCAAACACCTGAACCCATTCACCCAAGCTAGCTTTGGCTTGCTTGTTGACAGGTGTTTCCTTCTCAAGGGATTCGACAATATCTTCGCTGGTGATCTGGCGAAAGGTTTTTGTGGGGGCTTGCGTGAGCAAATTTTTGATCAGAGGGAGAGAGAGCCCTTGGCGGAGAGTCGCTCCACAAATGTGTGCGTGTAGCCCAAAAATAAGAAGGGCTAGTAAAAAGCCCGGCCTCATGAAAGTCATATAAAGAAATGAAAAAACAAAAGTGAATTTTAGTGTCTTTTATAAAAAATTTTTTACAATATTTTGCTATTATTTATATGAATTAATGCACAAAAATTATGTGTTCCCATGTGAACGTGGGCATTTCTGCTTCTTGAGAGCGGCTATCTTCGGGCGGCAAAAGGGGAGAAGAGAGACCCTTTGCAGCAGGAGCAAGGGGGGCCGGTGTGAGCCTCCCTCTTCTTTTTCGTGATCCTCGCGCTTAATCGTCTTTGCAAGGAGAGAACGTGCCGTCTTGTTGAAGTTTGCGCAGTTGGATCTGGGGATAGTCGCGCCGTATTTGCGTGATGATGCCTATCTTGCCTCCGTGATGTGAGCCATAGGTGATCAAAACAGGCGCGGCAGATTCTATCAACCTATGTGGCGCATGTGATTTAAGGCTTGCTTTCTTGAGAAAAAGGGTCGCTGACTTTCTTTTTTGGGCTTCTTTTCCTGGATGACCATGATGTTGCTTTTGACGAGGGAGGGGAGGTGCGTCTTCTGGGCTATCGTTTGAGGGTAAAGCCTTTAAAGCGGTTGCGCCCTGTGCGGCAAGACCCAAAAGCAGTCCACATCGAAGGAGAGAAGAAAATAAAAAACGGTGAGAAAGCATCAATTCAATATCCAAAACAAACAACTCTTTATGTGAAGTCGTTTTTTTGTCTAAAGCCTATGTTCTTTTTAAAAACCATTGGTTTTGAACGTTGTTTATTTGACAAAAAGGCACATCCTTATTCGGATCACTTGTGGTGTGTCTGCACTGAAGGAGGTGAGGCAAGAACTTCACATGACCTGCAAAAAAGATAAAAAATCACAATTTGTTAAAATATACATCTTATGTTGGCTATCAATCTACTTTTTAGATATTTTTTGGGTGCGTGGGATGATTTTTTTTATTGCAATCGTGTTTTTATGGGTGCGTGATGTAGGTGCCATGGAGGCTGACACCAAGACCAAAGACACGGCGGTCAAAAATTTTGTTGTGATTCCCCCAGATCCAGGAAGCCTTCGCCACGATGCTGACGCAGGACTTTTTTTTTATGGAACCGATGACACCCAGCCCTTACGTACCTCAGAAAACGTGCTTCAGCCCGATCGCATGCTCAGAAATGATGCAGGGTTTGTGTATAAAATTAAAAAAGTATCTTTCGATTCTACGTCCTCAGGCGATACTCAGCCTTGCGGATTATCACGTTCAACATGGCAGAGAGAAGAGCAAGAAAGAAAGGATGCGCATAGCGAGGAAGCTCTTCCTTTTCCAACGCCCCGAAGCAAAACGATATCTGGTTCGTTTCTTTTAACCAAAATAAAACAAGGCAGAGAATGGGCATGCATGCATCACCTGCGCACGCCTGTAGAGAATGCCACAGAGAGCCCTTTCTCTTCCATTGGTCGTCTGCTCATGACTTATGAAAATGGTGCGATTTATTTGGGAACGGGGCGGGCCATCACGCAAAATCACATTCTCACAGCGGCGCATAACGTTTTTTATTGGTCAAAAGGTCTTTGCGCCGATGAGATCTGTTTTCAGCCAGGCTTAAGAGGGGACAGGGCCATCGATAATGTTCAAGTGGCCAATATTGTGATTCCACGTGCCTATGTTGAAGCTCAAAATGAGGAAGAACGGCGCAAAAATGATATTGCACTTTTGAAGTTGGATCGCCCCCTTACCATGCCGATCCCGCCCTTTTCGCTGCTGAGTTTGGAAGAAGAGAATCATGTACCTGTGATGGTGGCGGGTTATCCGGGAGACGTTCAAAATGGACGTTATATGTATAAGGCGCAAAGCCCTCTTGTGAGTTTGTCAAATGCGCGGCTTTTTTATAACCTACAAACAGCACCTGGGCAGAGTGGTGCCAGTGTTCTTCTCCTTGACCCTAAGTTTGCAGACTGTCCAACGGTGGGGGTTCACACGCACGGTGCGGCCCATAAGAAAGCGATTGATGAAGGCATTTATTTCAAAATGCATCTCCGCACCAATAAAGAAGCGCGCGAGAATCAGCGATTGCTGGAGGAAAATTTAAACAGTGGTGTCGCCATGAGCCATAAAATTGTCCAAGACTTTATCCAACCTGCAATCTGTGATGAGAGCGTTAACCTCTTCCCCACGGACATCGAAGTATGCGGTACCTCTCTGACGATCAAGCGCCGCCAATCTTTCTGATACCCGCACCTGCCGCTTTTATGGTGAGATTCAGTGCTCCCAGCAAAAAGTTACCCTCTCGCTACATCCTTTGTGCGAAGGTGTGCACCCTTTGTTGATCGAAGAAAAATGCTTTCTTGAGCCGTGTGGGGATGGTTTGAGTGGGCGGCGCGTGTATGCCGCCCAAAGGGGGGCTCTTTTATCCCGCTTCTGCTGTTTTGTTGACATGCCTGGGTGGCGGGACCCAAAGAATGTGCAGCACAGCCACCACCCCAAGTATATAGCAGTAATAGACGTGAGGGATAATCAACAGGGGCGAAAGACCAGCAATGCTGCTTGCAAGAAGGATTTGTGCGCCGTGAGGAATCAACCCCTGAAACACACAGGAGAAAATATCAAGCCAGGCCGCGCAGTAAGCAGGGGGAATCTGGTGTTTTCTGCCAATTTCACGGGCAATGTTGCCGCCTAATATAATGGCGATGGTGTTGTTGGCGAGCATAATATCAAAGAGACTGGCAATCTTTGCAATGACAAGTTGAGAGATGCGCACGCCCGCCCTTTTATGGTTGATCCATGCAGAGATCCTGTCCGCGATTCTTTGGGTAAACGCTTGACCTGAAAGTCCGGACAGGCCACCCACCATGAGAGATAAAACCATAATTTCATTCATATGAGTCATGCCCGCGTTAAGGCTTCGACTCAAGTCAAAAAGGCCATACCCATGGGTAACCCACCCCACACAACCGGCGAAAGCTGTGCTGATCACCAGCGACACAAACACATTGATGCCAGAAACGGCCAATGTAAGCAAAAGCAGGTAAGGCGTTATCAGAAAAAAAGAATATGCTTTAGGTGGGATAGCAATTTGGGCATCGGTGCTTAGCCATAAAATAATCACCGTAAAAAGTGCCGCCACAAGCGCTATTTTTGCGTTGATCTTAAGCTTTTCCTTCATGTTGGCCTTTTGAGAGGAGACAGCGGCGATGGTTGTGTCTGAGATAAGGGAAAGGTTATCCCCAAACGTTGCACCTCCCACAACCGTTGCAATGCTGAGCGCGGCCTGAATATCGCCTTGCGCACTGATGCCAGCTGCAATAGGGGCAATCGTTGCAACGGTGGCCATGGAGGTGCCAATGGAGGTGGCAATAAAAGCAGAAATGATAAACAAGCTCACGAGCAAAAAATGCGAGGGAATGACAGACAGGGCAAAATTGACCGTTGATTCGACGCTCCCAATAGATTTTGTGACCTCACTGAAAATACCGGCAAGAAGAAAGATCATGCACATGTTGATAATGTCTCGGTGTCTTACACCATCTAAAAAATCTCTTGCTTTTTCTTGTGTTGTTCCGCGATGAAGCGCCCACCCGAGGGCAATGGCTGGGATAATGGCCGTCACGGGGGAGAGTTGGTAGAACGCGTTGTCCATGCCTAAGAGCGTGCAATAAACACCGCTGCCCACAAAGAGCAAGATAAAAAGAAGAATAGGTAAAAATCGCAGTAAGAAATACATACTGTCTCCTGTCAATATAAGGATGAAAAGGGATAGGGTGAAGCGCCTACACGTTCATGGCGAAGGATGAACCGTGCCTTTCATGGCCTCCCTTGATGAGGGGCATAAAGAAAAACGTTCATCAACCTTGATGCGCAAGCACACGCCGAAAAGACGCGTTTGATTCGTATGAAATGAAAAAGAGCCCTATACAGGCATTCGTGTCCCCAAGGCGACAAAACCGCGTGCAAGATGTGCGAGCACAGAAAACGCAGACATAGAAAGGTCACCACAAAAGATCCAGGCTCAGACTAGCATTTCTTACGTAGTTTCGCAAGGCGCGCATGATAAAAGAATGTGTGTGTGACGACCCATGGCCTCCCTCTTTCCCTTGTGTCAACACCATGTGTGGGAGAGGGGTGTGCAAGTCTATGTTGAATCTGTTGGGGCGCGTCAAGCATAAATCATCTCCATCTCTTTAAGGGTGAGCGGGGGTGAAGATGGGCGATCAAGAACGATGCGCCCCTGGTTTAACGCAATCAGCCGCTTCGTATAACGGTGGGCGATGGTCAGGCTATGGGTGCATATAAGAAGGGTGGCCTGCGTTTTTGCCATGTGCTGGATCGTCAACTTCATTAGCTTGTCACGGGTCCATGTGTCCATGGCACTGGTGGGCTCATCCATCAAAACCAGGGATGGCGTGTGATAAAGGGTGAGGCTTAACAAAAAAGCTTGCTTTTCACCTCCTGAAAGCATCTTGACGGGCACGTTGAGGCGTTGGGGCAGTTGTGGGTGATAGGAAGCCAGATAATCCTGACACATTGTGGGGGACGCAACATTCAATCCAAAAAGCTGAAGATTTTCACTTACGGTGAGATCAGTAAAAAGATCTTGTTCTACCTGTTGAGAGAAAAGCGTGACCTCATGGGCGTTCGGGGTGATGTGATGGCCTTTGGGCATGAGTCGTGGATGTGCCAGCATATTCATGAGGGTGCTTTTGCCGCTGCCATTGCGACCTAACAGAGCTACCGCCTCTCCTTTGCGAAGACAGAGAGATAGGTCTTTGAGTGTATCCGCCTGGTTGCCAGGATAACGAAATGTCAGGTGATGAAGGTTAACGACACAAGACATTTGAGCCTCCATGTATGGGGATGAGGAATGCCAGAATCAAAATCATGCCCAGCAGCAGCTTGACATAAAGGGGATCAAGCCCCAGCATCAGCACGCCGTGGATGAGGGAAAGGTAGGTACAGATGCCGAAAAGGCAGGCGGCTATTTCACGAGGGGCGCAAAAGACATGATGACGTAACAGGTGGATACGCATGAAAAATTGTCGTCCAATCATGACCGCGCCAATGCCCATCAACGCCACACCTAACCCCATGTTGATATCTGCAAACTTTTGAACGTGGACGCACAAAATCCCGCTGAGCGCATAAAGGGCATTGCTGATTCCCAGGCCAAGGCCCCGGATTAACGATACGTGAACCCCCCTTTTGTCCAGGAGCGCCTGATTCACCCCAAAGGCGCGGGCAATCAGCCCTGCTTGCGTGCGTAAGCCTAGCAAGAGCATGGCCACAAGAAACACCACCACACCCAAAAGAAGAAGGGGACCTAATAGCACATGTTGCTGAGCCACGTGATCAAAGGGCGTTGTGGTGAGCAAAAGGGTGAGGTTAGGTTGGCCCATGATAAGCAGACTGAGGCTGTAGAGCATAAAAACACAGATGATGGACGCCAACAGCGCCGGCATGCGATCTTTTTTTTGCAAAAGCGCAAGAAAAAGTCCCACGCTAAATCCTCCCATCAGCCCGCCCAAGATGGCCACACCATAGGGTAGACCTGAGAGCAACAGTTTGGCATAAAGGCCCCCTCCTAACACAAAGCTGCCGTCTGCCGTTAAATCGGTAATTTTGAAGATCTGAAAGCTCAGGTAAATACCAAAAACAAGCGGTATATAAGGCAGGGCCTGAATCAAAGGGTCAATCATTGATCTTTCTCCTTGGGCATGGGTAGCCTATCCAGAGGCATGCCTTTCACTTTGCAGAATGCCGTTAGGTCGTGAAGGTTAATATGCTTTTGCCGGGCAAATGCTTCTGGGTTGATGAAGATGTGAGGCGAGCGTAAAGAAATTTCCTCAACGTTTTGAGGAAACCTTCGGGTAAGGCGATGGCGTAAGGCTTTTCCTGCCGCACGTCCGATATCTTTCTCCACAATACCTATGCCTAGGGGGGCGCCTTGACGCACCGAGCCATCATCCATCACCACAAGGAGACAAGAGGCTTGAGACGTGGCAGCAATCACAGCACTGATGGCGCTGACCACCATGTGATCTTTCATCACCACTAACACCTCAACCTGTTTGGCCAGGGTGGGAGCGTATTGAAGCACTTCCTGGCACGTGTCGATTTTTCTGAGATGAAGCGAAAGACTATGCTTGCGGCAGAAAGAGTTGGCCCTTTCCACATCGGGGAGGTTTTTTTCAGAGTTGCTATAAAGAATCCCAATGTGCTTGGCCTGAGGCATATGGTGGGTGATGACGTTCAAAACATGGTGCACCGTGATTTCATCATTAATCACGGTGAGGGAGCGCTTAGCTTGTTTAATATCTGGGTGCATTTCAAAAGAAGCTGCCAAAGCCACCACAGGGGTGTGGGGTGCCAGTGCCAAGGTCATCAGGGAGGTGGTGGTGCCGATGGGCATCAAGGCATCCATCTTTTGTGCAACCATATGGTGAATGATTTGCTGCTGGATCCGTGCATCGCCTTGGGCATTTTTAATTGTCAGCTCAACATCGGATGCGGTGAGCGTCTCTTTCAGCCCTTCTACAATGGCATTCATGGCAGGGTGTTGTGCCGGCACGATCACCCCCACCCGCAAGGGGGCGGCATACAGGCACATATAAAGAAAAAAAAGCCTCACAAAGGCAAACCTTATCAAGGTATCAAAAAATCGGGTTATCAAAGGGCGCATCATAGCGTTCTCCTATGTTCACAAGGGAATCAAAAAAATGGATGCAGGCGCACGAGCAGAAAGCGTTGCTTTATGGCAAAGGCTTAGTTCAGGGCAGGAGCGTATGCTTTGGTCAAGCGGGAAGTCAGGATAAAGCGGCTTAGCGCCACCAGCGGCAGAGACAGACTTTCAAGGAAAGTTGTGAAGAAACGACAAAATCACACATCACATGCCTCATGAATACAAATAAATCTCTCTACAAGATGAGGAGGCATGATCTCAAAGGGGTTTTTATAAGTCAATAGGGCAATAGACATTTTTGTGTGTTCTTGGTATAAGCAAAAACCTGTGTGCGCGATGATGGTGGGCTATTTGCATAGGTCGTTCCCTAAAAAGCCCGGCTAAGGAGCAGCACCCTAAGGAAAGCGAAGCGCAGAGTCAAGATGACCTTTGAAGCGCGCGTAAAAAAATAAAACCCAAGGCGAGGGGTTGAGGTCTCACCTTGGGTCATGGGCCTTACTAAGCTTGAGGGTTAAGAGGCTGCCCCAGCAGCAGTTGGTTTGCTGTCGTCAGCTTCTTTCTTTTTAAGTGCCTCTTTTTTCAGCAGGCGCCAGCTGTCAAGCAGAGGAAACAAAGCTTTGGTGACAATAAAGTGCGCATTGCAAAAATCATCTATGTCGTATGTTTTCACCAATCCCGTGTGTTTAGCTTTGGCTATGGCTTGGTGAATCATTTCTGTGTCAAGCGTTTGAGGGAGAAGAGGCTGTAAGCACATTTTGATCACCTCTGTCACCTCCCCATAATCTTTGTTGGCAAAATCTTCAATGCCCTTAAGGGCATAGGTTGACGCATACTCTCTGAAAAACTTAAGTGTGTGGCTAAAATCTGATAACTTCCAGCTCGCCGTATGTTTCACGGGAAAAGAGTCGTCATATGCAGTTACGGTCTCGGGCACCTCATTGGTTTTAGGAAAGGTAAAGGCCTCAGGTGCGTCCTCGATGGCCAGGCACAACTTCACAATGTTGGGCACGAGCTCAAGAATATCGTCATGTATTTTTTGGTGAAAGTTGATTTTATTCGTCAACGATCGCCAATCAGCCTTTTTTTGAAGCAGGTCCGGCCATTTTTGACGAGCTTCTTCCTCAGAAACACGATCTTCGTGAAGGGATGTCATGAGTGGATTCATTTCTTGCTGAGGATCACCGTCAGGAAATTTTTCATCCCTTTCTTGCTTGAGTGTAATGGCCTTGCCTGCATTAAAGGCGGCGATGCTGCCCTCAATGTCTCTGAGTACACCTTCCAATGCAGGCACACAGTGTTTGGCTGTAAGCGAGTCAGCTGGACATTCCCATGCCGGATCGGGGGATGCATACCCACATGTGTAAGCCGTGAAAGCGGCCACAAAGAATAGCGTATTGATTTTTTTCATCATATTCAAAACTCCCTGAAAGAAAAGAGCCTAAAACATATAATAAAAAATTGTTTTTAACAATGTTTTATGTTATTTTTATGTAAATTTATCTGTAATTATTTATTTTAATGGGTTTTATTTTTTACCCCAAAAGAAGAGCGCTGCCATGTTGTATAGGAGCCACACATAAAACACAAGACAGTTTCATAAACGTTCAAGAAGGCATTTTCCAAAAAATGTGCTATAGAGGGAGGTCTTTAGCCATGATAATATCCCACTGCACCAAATCTGGTTTTGTCAGCTCTTCGTCACTCACCAGGGTCAGTTTGTAGCCTTCAATGCGGGCGATGGCATAGCCTTTTTTGCGCCAAAACGCCAAGTAGGCGCGAGGATTGTTAAGCAAGCGCGGTGTCCACTCTTGGATCACCACAAGGTTGGGTGATTCGTCAATAAGGCGCTGCATGCCTTTAACAGCCTCTTTTTCACACCCCTCAATATCCATTTGCAGCACATCAATGGGCCCCTTGATTGTGGGCAGAGCGTCAAGATCGGTGGCTTGTATGGTAAGGGCTTTCTTCATGTCGTCTGTATCAATGTGAGCCTGGGGACGTTCAGTATGGGATCCTCCCGTATTTCGATCGCAGGCTTTAAAAGAAAGCGTTGTCTTTCGAGAAAAAGCCGCCAATGGATAGAGCGTCACATTCGTGGCGTCATTTAAGGCAATATTTGTGCGTAAAAAAGGGAGAGTGCGTGGGTTGGGTTCAAAAATATCCACATGGCCCTTATGGCCTACAAGCCGGCTAATCAACAGCGCGTGGGTGCCAATATGGCCCCCCAAACACACAACATGGGCGCCGGGGCGAACGATGCGGCGCAAAAGATGCTGTATGCCTGGCTCTCACGACCCATAACACAAGAGAGATCGACTGATGCATGTGTCAGAGCTGGGGGCTAAAAAGTGCAGGCCGTTATGGTCTGTGACCATAAATCCTTCTACAGCCTTGGGCAATCCATTGTTGTCGGGGGCAGGGGTGGCCAGGTGCTGTGCTATTACACCGCGATAGCCTTTTACCTTCTGAGAGAATTTATAGTTAAAAAATAGCGACACGCTTAACAGGCAGCCAAAAGCCACAAGGGTGCTTATCATAAGAGGGGTGTGTTTTTTAAGCGTGCTCATCACATGCACATCACATTGAAAAGTTTGCTCTTTTTACCACACACCCTTAACACATTCAATAAGATTCGCCTTTCTTGCACGTTGAGGATGGGCGCATGGCTCTCTTGACAATCTCTGGCTTTCTTCTCAAGCCACCTATAAGGACCTAATCGAAATCTGAGGCCAACATGTCTCGAGGTTTTTGATAATGCCCAATGACATGGGAAAATTGATCCACGAGGTGTTGGAATCTGGCCGTTTTGTCGGTGATATAGTTTAGGGTGGGGGGTTCCACGCCTTTTATGTTCACGTGTTCCAAAAATGTGCATAAGGTCTCCTCTGGCTGGGGCGGGGCGGGGTGCCTATAACCGCGCTCCCAATCGTTGATGGTGATGCTGACAATGGGAAGGCTTGCGAGGTGCTTAAGGTGCGCCAGGGGATGAAGAGATTCACGAGGGCGTTTAGCTGACAGCAGGGGGGATAGATCAGAAGCAGGGTTGTCGGTTGCTGGGGTTGGATCAAGAGACACCTCAGCCGGTGGCAGCACATAGACACCATAGGCCTCCTCTTGGAAGCAAGATGAGCTGGCCCACCCCAAGGTCATGCGATAGCAACCTTTTGAGGCCATATCTTGGTTCGAGTCAATGGTGCAATGCATCGGGCGAATGGCAGGATCTTGGGCTTTGGCCATGTGGCCGAGCGTTTCAAGGTGCTGCAGATCCATGTCATCACCGGCTTGGAGTGCACAGCAAAAGGGCATAAGGCATAGGATAAGACGCATGGTCCACATATTGTTTGCTCCTTGGCGTTTTTTTGGGGAAGATCTCGTTCCTGAAGCCTAGAGAAACGTATGTATTTGACCATAGGTATATTTTTACTGTTTGATTTTTAATCAAATTAAATTCAAATCCTTGATTACCAAGGGAACGTGGCTGTGGGGCTAGGGTAGTGATGATCGGACATAAGCCAAGCAAGGTGCAGTCGGGTGCCAATTGTTTGTTGTTCCGTGATTTCTGGCGTCAAAAAAACGGATAACCTGTTTCAGGGCGCCAACAGTGAATACAAACAGCACACAAGGCTGATGATAATCAAAAGAAGGGAAAGAATTTTCATGACGCGCACCCCGAAAACGATATTCTTTTGAGCAAGCGTGAAAAAGGGGATAGGCGCAATAGAGCGGGACGTCTCTCCTGTTTTTTATCAATAATTTTAGTAAAAAACGTTATAAATGATCAAAGCCCATGACCATATTTGGCATTAAGGCCCCATATCCACTGCATATCCTCATGGGTGAGGTGGGTTGCTGCATAATGCTTAGGGTTCATATGAGCAGAAAAGTGAGCTTTAAAGGCGTGAAACGCCGCCATGTTGGGTGCATAGGCTAAGCCTTTTTCTGGCAAAGTGGCATAGCCATAGCGTGTGAGTTCACGTAGGAAAAAGAGCTCGTCCACATCTGACGGATAGGGCACGTTGGGTGCAAAGTGTTGCGCGATATAAGACGGGCAGCGCTCTTCAGGTGCCAGCCACGCGCCAATGCCGTGAGCTGCTAACAGGTGCCAAGGGAAAAGGGGGCCTGGGTCCATGCGTCGTGTGGGGGCAATATCGCCGTGAGCGAGAATATGGGCAGGCGGGATATCATAGCGTTTGATGAGGGCTTTGATGAGCTGAATGGACACCTCCATTTGAGTGTCGCCATAAGTGTACCATGTATAGCCATCCGGCGTTTGTTGATAGGACGAGAGGCTCCAGGGTTGGGGATGCATACTCGTGCTTGGGTTGACATATTCGATGCCCAAAGAACACGCGTTGAGGGTGTCAACGCCCCGCCAAGAAGAAACGCCCGCATGCCAGGCAATGTCTTCATCACGCACAAATTGCACGAGACACCCCTCGGGAATATTGGCTTCTGGGTTGTTATGATGCTCTTGTTGCGTAATGACATAGTGGGCACTGACGCGCCTTTGTTTTTGGGGCGCTGTAAAAATCTGTGCTGTGGTGCGCGCATCGACCTGGGTGCTGTGAAGGATCAGGTGTGTGATGGGGCGGGGTGCCTCAGGTGTTTCCCAGTGGTTACGTGCTTGGTTTTGAGGCGCCTCAAACACAGCCACACGGGTGCCCGGTTGCCCATAGATCATTTCCTCAGCAAGGTGGATGGGGGTATGGGCCATGCTGAGTTTTTGTGCAAGGGTGTGGGCATCCATGGGCGGCCTTCAGACTCTGGCTTTGCATACCATCTTGACATAGGTCCAAGGCTCAGCAAAGCCTTCTTCTTGAGCGCCTGTGGTTACAGTGGCTCAGAATTGGTTATTTTTTTGGAGAGGAAGAGCCACCACAAAAGTTCTTATCACTCATGGTGGCTAAGATGTTACGTCAAGAAGACATCCATGCGGTATCCAGAACATCATTGCGTGATTATGGTCATGTAGATATCTTGGGTGAGGTGATCAGTCGCCTTGTGGATCGACCAGAAGATATGGCTCTCAACGTCAGTGACGTGGGGCGGCGCGGTGCTTTTCTGGTGGGGAAAACGTTTTTGCAACATGATCCTGCCTTAT
>CBFICL010000019.1:0-24353 GCA_965661165.1 uncultured Holosporaceae bacterium
AACATGATCCTGCCTTATTGATTTTGGGAGATAATTTTTTCTATGGTCAGGGGCTGTCACAAACGTTGATCAAGGTTGCGCGCCATGTAGATGGGGTTCATACCTTTCTCTACCGTGCCCATTCTTTCAGAAAGGGATCAAGGGTTTCTCCCCCTCAAAGCATGAGGCTTGTCACAAGGTTTTTCACGTCATGATGGCGTGTGTTTATGGGCAACCCAATCCAGATGCATAATCTTGGGTGGCTTTCTTCTTCAGTGTTTTAGGTGTTCTGATGTCATCTTGCGTAGCTTTGGTTGTTGATGTCTTAAGTTGACCTATGCGCGGGAGAAGGTCGGAGTTCTTTTCCATGATTGTGAGCGCCTGTAACAGGGGGGCAGATGAGGGGAAAAAATTTTTAGGCCGGACATAATCTTGGCTTTGCACACCTCGATAGTCCAACGGGGGCGCATGGGTTACGGCCCATAACAAAGGCTGCGATGGAGAGAACGTGGCGTTTTTGTGCGTGTCTTCTTGGGGTCTGTTTTCCTTTTTCTGGCTATCTTCCGCAGCTTTATCACCATTTTCTGTGCTTGTATCTTGGGTCTGTGGCACAGGGCGTCCGTGCTCACCTCTTGCTTCGTCTTCATGAGGCATAGATGGTGCAGATGGAGCGGATGAAGGGGATGATATTTTGTGGCCTCGCCGCCTTTTTCTTTTCCCGTACGAGGAGCTTTGCGTGCGCTTATGGCCCTTTTCCTGTTTGGCCGGAGCGTGTGTATCGGTTGGCACAGAAGATGTGTCGTCTTTCTCTTGTACCGTGTTGGGGAACGTGCTCATTTCTTGCCAAGGCTGTTTCCAGATGGCTTCGACCTGGTCATCTTCAAGCGTTTTAGGGGATAGAAGCATGCGCTGATTTTCATCTTGTGCCTGTTCAGGCCATCTAAGCCACCCGCGCGTAAAATCGGGCAGGTAAATAGCACATAGGGGATGCCATGTTTCTTTAGGCTCTGAGGTTTCGTCTATGATCAACACGGTGCCAAAATCATTGGGTTCATAATAACGGCCCTGGCCGTCTGTCAAAAGGTTTTGAACATTGGCCCGGAAAAACACTGTGTCGTTATGGCGGCAGTATTGGATATCTGTATTGGGCACACGATAAGTCTCCCCAGGTTGTTCTGTCTCTGCCTCACGCATAGATAAAAACAGCCCTCCTTCTGTGGAGGCTTCAGGAAAAAGGTTTTTGATATCTGTTTGTCCTTGCTTGCGTTGATCTGGGGTGTTATCCCATCCCCAGCTACAGAGATCATGTTTTGGGGGTTGGCCCAGCAGAACAGAATAAGATGTGGTGATTGCCCACAAACAACATAAAAAGGCAAAAGAGCGGTTCATTTTTGATATTATATATCTATTATTTTGATAATATTATGGCTGACTCTTCTTTTTATTGCCATAAAGTCTTTTTTAGACATGTAAAAAAAGGATTTTTGCCAATGATGCTATCAATCGCAGGCATAAATCAGAAATGATGCTCTTTTTCAGCCAATCGATCTTGCCCGTCGCGCAGTTCCTTGCTACGGTCGGCGGGGTAGGAAAGAGGAGAGGAAAAGGGTATGAAAAAAAAGGCTTCTTTGTTGAAAACGGCACTTATGTTGGTGGCATTGGGCGGTTTTGCGACGCTGTTGGTTCACGGACTTAAGCCGGCTTCCTCTCATGCGCTGATTGATGAAGATGGTCACCTTTCAAAGGCCCTTGATGATGTTTTTGCTTCAGTGTCGCGTTGTGTTCAAAATACCCCCTTTGCCTTTTCTGTGCCTGCCAACATAAAAGAAGCCAATGCGTTGGGCCAGCGTGCTTTTCTTCGCCAACCGGGCAAAGAGAGAAAAGATGCTGAAGATACGCCATTTGTGGCGGCGCTCAGGCCTCAGGCTGAAAAACTGCTTCCTTCGCTCACAGCCCTGGGCGCGGTGGCTGCCGTTTATCCACGCGCGCAGCATTATGATGCGGTGGTGGTGCATGGGGCGTCAGCGTGGACGCTTAATAACCGCCTTCGTTTTGTGAAGTATCTTTTGGCGTCACAGAAGCTGACGATGGATCGCCTATATATCATCACAGGTGCGCGCGATTTGTGGGATGCTGCCAAAGAGGAAGATAAGGGTAATCCAGAGAAGGATGAAAAAGCCTATGTGGAACAAGCAAATGCACATACCAAAAGCAGGAAAGGCGACGATCCTGCACCTTCGATCACGTTTGTGGGGCCGACAGGTGAGGGCGCGCTTCGCTATGAAACAGACGCGGCGGGTGTGTTGGCCCAAGACGTGGCTTTGGGGGGAAAGGTGAAAGAGATTGTGATTATTTCAGCGCCCAAAAACGAAGGAAAAAGGCCTAACACAGCAGACACGGTGGGAGCATGGAAGGCGCATCTTGATGCTGTTCACACAAAACCGAACACTGTGTTGGCCATTTCGAATAATCCGCACGTTTTGTATCAAGATGCGGCCTTGCGCCAGGTGCTGGCCGCCAAGGGGTGGGGAGATGTGCTGGTAGAAACGGTGGGTGCCGGTGTGTGCGGCCTTGCTCAAGATGGTAAGCCTAAACCTTGCGATGACGTTGATCTGACGCAAGGTCCGGCCTTGCGGAATATTCTTGATGCCCTCGCCCGCGCACTTTACATGGAAAACAAACTGTATCAAGAAAACCAAACCCAGCGTTCGCAGTAGGGGCTAAGGGGTTTTGCTATGATCCTCACGCTGGTGGGCAGCTTAGGATGAAGAGGTGCTGGGCTAAGGAACCACGTCGCTCTTAAGAAGACGACTAAGACGAGAGCGCTTCATAGGTGGTGGTTTTTTTAAGGCGTCCGTTGTCCATCACAAAAATTTGATCGCAGGAAGACAGCGTTGTGAGACGGTGGGCCACCATAATCACGGTGCGCCCTTCTAAAAGGGTATGAATGGTTTTCATGAGCTGACGCTCGGTGTGGTGATCAAGGGCTGAGGTGGCCTCATCGAGCACCAGCAGCTCGGGCTCATGATAAAGGGCACGGGCAATGGCAATGCGTTGACGTTCCCCGCCAGATAGGCGCACACCTTTTTCGCCAATGGGTGTGAGAAGATCGTGCTTTTGGCGCTCCACAAAGCGGGTAAGCTGGGCACCATGAATGGCGCGCGTAAGGCGCGTCGCATCCGGGTTTTGATCGCCAAACACGACATTTTCGGCAATCGAGGCATCTAAAAGATAGGGCGCCTGGGGCACATAACCCAGCACGTTGTGCCAATCAATGTCACAGGTGGGGATGTTATCTATGAGCACGTGGCCCTTTTCGGGCATAAGTAGCCCTAAGATGGCATGCAGGAGCGTGGATTTCCCTGATCCTGTTGTGCCCACAATGCCCACACATGACCCCTTGGTGATGGTCAACGAAACATCATCAAGCGCTTTGGTCTGCGCGCCGGGATAAGTGAAGGTGAGGTGATGACTTTGAATATCATGCCTAAAAGAGGAGAGGGCTTTCTTTTTTTGCTCTATGTGGGGTGTGTGATCCTTATGTATTTCTTCATACAAACGATCAATGAACGGTTTGGCGAGCGCTAAGTGATTGCCATAGCCTGTCAGGCGAATGGTGGTGGGGATGAGACGAAACCCGGCATAGACATAAAGGCCCAGAATAGGATAGATGGCCTGCATATTATCCTGTTGAATACCCAAAAACCACACAGCAAAAACCGCCATACCCACAAAGGTGGCCTCGAGAATCAGCTTAGGTACTTCACCCAAAGTGGCTTCTCGCGCTTTGGTTCGGGCCCGTTGCTGAGAAAAAGCAGCGTAGCGCCCAAGGAAAAAGGCAGCTCTGCCAGACAGCGTGATTTCTTTAAAAGCGTGGAAAAATTCGAGCAGTTTTTGACGTGCCTCGAGACTCACGTCTTGCCATTGTTTTCCCACGTGATAAAAACGGGACATAATGGTGAGGTAAAGCATCATCATAAGCCCTGCGGTCATCATCAGGATATAAAACGCCAACGACGCATTCATATAAAAAATAAGGGCGAACAAAACGATGGCCATCATGAGTTCAGAAAAGCCAGAGACCAGTGACTTCATCCCTAAGAGAAAAAACTGGTCTGCATTGTTTTCAATAACTTCAAACCGGTGCGTGGTGCTTTTGGAGAGAAAGGAAAGGTAAGAGCGTTTTTGATACATGGTGAGCAACCGCATTCGAAAAAACGTGAGCATGTGCTGGAGCGTTTTGTTTTGATAAAAGACCTCCGCCAGCAGAAAACTGTTTTTCAGTATATAAGCGCCTCCACACAAAAGCGCCGCCCACAAGACAGCCCCTTGCGGAGTGAGGGGGCCTAAGAGAACAGAGAAGCGATCAAAATAATGTGGCCCCTCCCCAGGGTTGCTTAGAATTTGTGCAAAAAGAACGACAGCCCCTGCCGTGATCATTTCTAGGAGAGAGGCGATAAGGGATAACATGCCCAGTCCAAGCCATTGCATTTTTTGCTTTGTGCTTAACAGCCAGCGTATTTTATGGACGGTGGTGAGAAAATCAGACAAGCGCATAGAAACGAAGGGAAAATAAAGAACGATATATCTTTTATGGTGCGTTTTTTTGGCTGCAATGGCAAGGGTCGCGCACATGTCTTGTGGATGCTGTGGTGAAAGGAGCCCCGCAGATCTCCAGGATAATAATGGTTATGCTAGCGTGTCTAGAGCCTGTGACGCTTTTTATGCACGGCTGCCGCTATGAATGTGAACAGGTCGTGACAAAAGGTCGGTCACGGACAGAGAAAACCAATCTTTCGGGGTATGCCTTGTGGTGAGCTAAGCGCAGCGTGCTTGAGGGGAGGCCATCTCACTATGGATGTGTTGAAACACAAGATGAAAGACAAGCGTGCTTAGTGTGCTTGAGAGGACAGTCTCCCTTGTGTGGGGCATGACATATATCCTTGTGGTAAGGGTTGACCCTTGCCAGAAACCCTTTTACCCTTTGCAGAGGTGGCGGGTGTAGCTCAGTTGGTTAGAGCGCTAGGTTGTGGCCCCAGAGGTCGCCGGTTCAAATCCGGTCACTCGCCCCAGGTTCATTTTTTTGTTGTGTATGCGGCCTCTTGTGGGGGCATAGGCTTTTTTATATACATAAAGCATAAAATTAATTATTCTTTTACCTAAAAATTATATATTTTGGTTTTATTTGGTTGCTCATGTATCATATGTTTTTATTTTTTATCTTTTTTATTCTTTTTCCTGTCACCCACGTCTTGGGTGTTGGTGGGCATGGTGAGGAAAACGCAAAAACATTGGTCATCAAAAGCATTGAGCTTGCTGATCCTGACAAAGATCTTGGTTATGCGGCCAAGATACGTTTTTTACCCAAAGGCGGTGGGTATAAGGGCACACCTGTGGCCAGTGAACGTGTACGTTTTTGTGATGATAGAGGGAAGCTCTATGTCGAGAGTACCCTTTTGATTGATGTACCTGTGTACAGGCGTTTACAAGAGTGGAGTTGGGGGCCATGGTGTCCTCAAAAGATTGGCTTTTCTTGTGTCTCTTTTATGCCTAAAGAGGGAGAAGAGATCACCATCATGGATGATGATGGCTTTTTGTTGCGCGGGATATTGGGTTATTTCTTTTCCCAAAAAAAAGGGCGTCTCTCCGGGGGGCATGAACCGTCGTTTTGTCAAAACCTTCCTATTCAAGAGAGAATCGCGCCTTTGATCACCTATCTTGATGGGTATTGTTATAAAAAATCTCCTCAGCTTTTTAAACACCGTGATGATTTTGAAGAGACAAATTTGATGTTTTTTCGAGAGGCATTCACAGAAGGAGACTATCCGCGAACCGTGCGTATAAGGCCCGCCAACCATGCTTATGAGATGAGCTATTCTGTTCTCCACACGTTGCTCACGGGTCCCGATTGGCATAAAATTCTTTCATGGTCTTCTTATGCTTCTTTGATTTTTGTTCAAGATGAGAGCGTGTTTGTGCGGTGTAAGGGGGGCGAAATATGTAAACGTGAGATCAAAGCTGCGCTGCCTAACCCTTCGGCTGATCATCCTCTGAAAAACCACGCATTTAACATTACACCCATTCTGGACCAAGAAAAAGAGGGTATGAGCCGATCAAAAGTGTGTTTTCAATGGGTTCAAGGCCACAGTTCTGCGGCGCTTGGAGGAAGGTTTCGTGAGGTGCGTGTTTCACACACACGGGATCGTACCCCTTTGATGAAAAGCTCTTATGCGCTGTATACATTTTCTTTTTTTACACACGGGCATACACCCTTTTTTACCTATGGTCCCCTTTACTGGAAAAGTTATGAAAATAGGGTCGGTAAAACTTTTTTTATGGATGTTATGAATCGTGTGCAGAAAGCTTTGCAAGACAAGGCCTGTGCTCTTTTTGATTACCTGGAAGAGAAGCAATCAGCAGGTGGCGGGGCGCATTATGTAGAGAAAACCTTGCAAGACAAAACTTGGGCTTTTGATGGCATAGAAGCAGAACATATGGTGGATGGCAGGGCGCATTATGCGCAGAAAGCATTGCAAGGCTGCGCTTTTGATGGCATAGAAGCAGAACGTATGGTAGATGATATGGATGCATCATAACGTCCAGGCGTGCACGCCATCGTTTGTAACCTGTTTTGGGTGTGGGCCTTTGAGGAAATAGGCCTCCACTCTAGAATAAAAAGACAATAAAATAAGCTGATTAAGATTTGATTCTTTTTTTCTGGCAAACAATTTATCTTAATAGATAAAATTTTAAAAAATTTTTATCAATGATTATGAAAAAATTGACTGTATGCCTCTTGCTGTATGTGCCGCTGATGCTTAACGGGGCACCGCCACAAAAGAGTGACTCCTTAGATTCATTCTATTCATTCCTTGACGGAGATGAAGGCACTCCTAAACCCCAAGGTTGGTTGACTCATTACCTCGAGATGTCTCAGCATGGCCTGGATCAAGAGGGAAGGGAACAGTTTTCTGATTTTCTACACCGGGTTCGCCAACTGGATGGGACAGTCGCAAGGGAGATGGATTCTTGGTTGAGTGACCCCAACAATGATTATGTTGACAAAAGAAACGCCTACCTCGAACGTGCCTTTCACACCATCACATCTGGCGCACCAGGTCACATCCCGGCCAAGCTCCATTTTGTGTGGCGAGACAATCCATTGCCAGATCGCTATGTGCTTGAGCTGGTGAGCCTGGCCTCAGAAATTCTCAACCATGGCGAAAGCAGGCTTCCTTGGTCACTTCATTTATGGGTGAATGATGCGCGTCTCTTAAGGCGGTGGAAAGAGTCATGTCACCCCACCATTTTTAAAGAGATCGACGTCTATGTGAATCACCCAGATCAGCATGATTTACGAGGATACCTCACAGACCTTTGGGATAAGAATTGGTGGAATAAGGCAGAGTATGGGGTCAAGACGCTGTGTGAGCACGTTCTTTCTTGCGTGCAAGGTAAGGAAGATCTCTTTGAGGTGACGGCCTTCAGAGGCACATGATTTTCTTGATGCTTATATGACGCTATGGGTCTATAAGAGTCACCAGTCTTCTTTTTTCAAAAAAGCCCTGAATCGGTGGTTCTTAAGAGATGCTTATTTTGCGTTCAAAGACCGTACGGCGCCTTTTGCCAACGGGGATATACCTTGGGATGAGTTACGCACCTCGCATGCCATTCAAAGCAAAGTGCGTCATTTTTTACAGGGTGTACAAAGGGCGCGTCAGCGAAAAAAAGCTCTCATGCCCGAAGAGGTGACCAGCCATCTCAATAGGCTTCAAAAAGCAAAAAATGCTCGGGGGGAGGCTATTCTCACGATTCACAAGTTATCGGATCTTTATGCTGATTTTAGGCGAGACGCCGATCCCCTGCTGGTGAAAGCTGTGGCGGATATATGCCAGTTTGAGCGTGTGGGCCTTAAGAATTTGGCCTCTCTTTCTGACATTGATCGCAAAGTGATCTTGCGGCAATACGGCGGTGTCTATTCTGATTTTGATGGCATACAGATGGCCCCGTTGACCCATGAAACGCCATGCTTGCCTCGTGGTTGTGCCCGTGTGCCGGTTTGCAATAATGATCCCTATTTTTCTGATGTGTTCACAAAAGATCTGTGGGACGCCGTGCTTTATGACATTGCGGCGCGCTATAGGCTGGCTGCCCACACAGGCATGCTGGATATGAAGAGATGTGTTAAAAAAGGCACCATTGCCTTGACGGGTCCAGGTGCCGTATGCCTTTTGGGGGCGCATCACCCCTTGCGTGATGTCAAAAATGTGTTTCATCGTTTGCGTGACAAACTGCGGCGGGCAGGTAGGGCTGAGGCGGCCTATCTCTTTTCGCTCTTCACAGATGAATTCCCTGATCAGGGTCGGTTTCGTCATTTGAATCTGCAATATATTTTGTCAGATGACAGCTTTAAACGGGTGGTGATGTTTGATGGGTCATGGGCCCAAGAGGTTAACCCCCGTGAGATCAAAGCCTTTGAGGCCGAAGATCTGGACAAAAACCCCCAGACCTAGCAGGGGTTTTCTTCAAGAGAGAGCCAAGAAAGCGTTCACCCAAAAAGGCTCACACCAAGATGCCCACATCGAGTCCCTGGCCTTGGGGGGGGTTCTGAAAAGGCGCGTCATCCTTCGCAGGGATTAGGTGCTGCCTTCTTTGTCAGTGTGGGGCGCAAGGTCTTGTGTGGGGACGATGATGGGCGTTTCTAGAGAGGGTGTTTTGGGGGTGTGCATACTCAACACCTTGGGCCTGTCCCCAAAAAGCGCTTTAAGGCGGCGCAGCCATAGACGCTCTAGTCGGCTGCTGATGATGGGGATAAATGCTTCTGTTAAGGTCGTAGAGTCAGGTTGCGGCGATGGTTTACCATAGATGGGGCCCGCCTTCAGCACCTCGCTATCCAGCTTACCTGAGGGATCGGTGTGCAAGGTAACCCAGTATGCGGGAAAGTGGCGTGGTGGTGAGACATCCTCCTGCTTTCGTCTGCGCCTCTGTTTGGGCTTATAGACACTTTTTTCATAAGACATCCACAATGTGTTGTGTGCCACCAGCGTGCCGTCAAGATCATGAAGACAAGCGATGACTGTGGGTATACCCTCCTCATATCCGCTAAGCGTCATGTAGGGCACATCAAGACGCCAGATGGTTGATGCGTTGTAATAGGCTTCAGGAATCGCGACTCCCCAACCTAAGGCGAAGCGCCTAAAGTTAACGCATGGATCTTCTAAAAGGGTCGCGTAAAGAAAGTGACAGGTTTGTGAAAGGTGCTTCTGATCTTGAGCAGGTAAGAAGCGGGCAATCTTGCACACCAGATCCGGTGGCAAGTCGGTAAGCCTAAGGGCATCGTTTGATGGGCTTGAGGCAGCCTCAGGAGGCGTATTGTCCTGCGTACCATCCCCTTGTTTTGTGCCCCCCTGTTCTGTCTCTCTCTGTTTTTGATTGTCTTGGGGGGGGCAGGGGATGTGTTTTCTCCACAGAATCTGAAAGGGAAGGGTCGCTGGGCTGCTGGGTTGGGCATGCCATGGGTTATGCTGACCTTCGTAAAAAAAGCCAAAATCTTGCAGATAAGAGCCGCTTTCTATCTCTTTCCTATCCTTCATAGGGGATGTCTTAGGAGCGAAATGCACGTGTGGGTATTGTTTGTGGAAGTCATCTTTTAAAAACTTATCACGGCCTACATCAGATCCAGCAAAGGCAAGTTGGGGAGGATATCTGAGCTTGATGGTCCCCTGATTTTCCAGAAAAGAAGGTGATAAAGAAAAGGGGGCAATATTGGACGAAAAACAAACAGATGGCTGGAAGCAAGCAGGGTGAAAAAACGGGAAAGAGAAAAGGCCGTTTAGCTGGCTTTCATACGCAACATGCCTTAAGCTCGGAAGGGTAAGGTGAGGCATATACGTAAGCGAAGGTGGTGGCTGGCTTGAGTCCCAGCAAGAGGCGGGGTTAATGACCAGGTGAGTCAGTTTTGTGCTGTCAAGGGGAGGGAAGACGGTGCGTGCCTCGCTAGGTTTTTCAGTGGGTTGTTCTATCCACGTTAGCCTATAGATGGTGGGTCGGGGTGACCAGTCTTTCTTCGCAAGGACACCAAAAGATGTCTCCAGATTGCCAAAGAGCGTGTCTATTGAGAGATGTGGACGCAGGTCAGGGAGATCGTGTGCCTCCTCAACATCTGCTTTCTTAAGACTGTTCATCGCCTTGGTTTTGATGCTGAACTGAAGGCGCTTTTCATGAGCACTTGTGTTCTTGGCATAGCGCACACATATTTGTTCGTTTTGATTTTCAACGCTAAGGCAACATTCCCCGTTACGTTCATATTGCAAAAAAGGTCTGATCCTTTCCTCTGTTCTCGGGTTATACAAGGCTTGGGGGTCTTGATCCACATCGCCCGGACCCTTGGCCCACAGAGGTGTGACACAGGTGGCGGCTCCAAGGCATGCAGAAAAAAAAGCAAAAGAGAAAAGGCGCATATTCAAAAGCCCACGAGACTAAGACAAGGGGATAACATTTTATGTATCAACAACCAAAAAGTGTCAAAATGTCAAGCTTGCCAACCTTTTCCCTCGGGTTGATGGGCGCAGGGAAGGGCGCTGGGGGATCAGCGTTTGTGCTTAATGCGTTGGCGCAAAAAAATGCAAAAAATAAGGACACATCTATGTTTTTAAGGGGTAAGAGGGAGTCGCGCCGGGGGGCAACAGAAGGGGGCGCCGGGGCGTTTTTCTCATCATGTCCACGTAAGGGAGGCCCCAGCAAGGATTGTTGTTATGTCAAGATGAAAAACGGGAAAAAAGAAAAATTTTTGGTCTTTTCTTCGGGGGAAAAGGGGCTAGTATCAAAAGTGATAAGGCGAGGTTGGGGATGTGTGTATGCGGGCCAGTGCAGAGGTTTCCTGTGCGGCGCCTATTGTGTTGACGCCTGATCCAGAGGCGGATGCACGCCTGACTGACTTTGGGAAAAAAACCCTCAAAAATCGCTATTTGCTCCAGGGCGAATCCTATCAAGATCTTTTCATGCGTGTGGCCAAAACCTATGGTGATGACCAGGCCCATGCGGAGCGTCTTTATGGCTATATGACCCGTCAGTGGTTTATGCCTGCCACGCCGGTGTTGGCCAATGGTGGGGCTGGGCGTGGGTTGCCTATTTCTTGTTTTTTGAATGAATCCTCTGATAGCCTGAGCGGCATTGTGGATTTATGGAATGAAAATGTGTGGCTGGCTTCTAAAGGTGGCGGCATTGGCAGTTATTGGGGCAATGTGCGCTCTATTGGGGAAAAAATCCGGGGCTGTGGTGAAACCTCAGGGTTTATGCCGTTCATCAAGGTGATGGACATTATGACGCTGGCTATTTCGCAAGGAGATTTGCGGCGTGGCTCGGGGGCGGCCTATGCACCGATTTGGCACCCTGAGATTGAAGAGTTCATGGAAATGCGCAAGCCTTCGGGGGGGGATCATAATCGCAAGGCTCTCAACCTGCACCATGGGGTGGTGATTACGGATGCGTTTATGGAGGCGGTGGCTCAAGATGCCATGTTCCCGCTGAGAAGTCCCAAGGATGGGCGCGTGATTTCTAAAGTGTCGGCGCGCACGCTGTGGTCACGCTTGTTGTCGGCGCGCGTTGAGACGGGTGAGCCTTATATTCTCTATATTGATACGGTGAACCGTGCGATTCCTGAGGCGCGCAAGGCGTTGGGGTTGTCGGTCAAAACCTCGAATTTGTGCAGTGAAATCACCCTTCCCACTGGGGTGGATCAATGGGGGGAGGAGCGCACGGCGGTGTGCTGTCTTTCGTCGCTGAATGTGGAGCATTTTTTGGCGTGGGAAAAAGACGATTGCATTGTGGAAGATTGTTTGCGTTTTCTCGACAATGTATTGGAAGATTTTATTGCACGTGCTCCGGCGTCAATGTCGCGGGCTGTGTATGCGGCGAAGCGGGAGCGTTCGGTGGGGCTGGGCGTCATGGGTTTTCATGCTTTTTTGCAGGGCCAGCGTGTGCCTTTTGAAAGCGTGGTGGCCAAGGTGTGGAACAAACGCATTTTCAAACACATTCGCACGCGCGCTGACAAGGCTTCTCTTGTGCTGGGGGCTGAACGGGGGCCGTGTCCTGACCAAAAAGCGTGCGGCAGCCAAGAGCGCTTTTCTAATAAGTTGGCCATTGCGCCTACGGCCTCGATCTCTATCATTTGTGGTGGCACGTCCCCCGGCATTGAGCCCATTGTCAGCAATGCCTATACGCATAAAACCTTGAATGGGTCTTTCCGGGTGCGTAATAAGCATTTGGTGAAGGTGCTTGAAGAAAAGGGTCAAAATACCAGCAAGGTGTGGTCATCGATTGCGCAACATGAGGGCTCGGTGCAGCATCTTGATTTTCTGACTGACCATGAAAAGCATGTGTTTAAAACGGCTTTTGAGTTAGATCAAAAATGGTTGATTGAGTTGGCCAGTGACCGGCAGCCATTTGTGTGTCAGGCGCAATCGCTGAATATTTTTCTCCCCAGTGATGTGCATAAAGTTGAGCTACACCAGATTCATTGGTCTGCGTGGAAAAAGGGGGTGAAAAGCCTTTATTACCTCAGATCCAAAACCATTCAGCGGTCTGAAAACCACACATCCTCGCGCCGCCCCCCCCCGACTGAATTACAGCCCGAGCCGTCTTTGCCTTTGCAGTATGATGAATGCCTTTCGTGCCAGTAAACGTGTAAAGACACCAAGAGCGTTTGGTAGGGAAGACCCCAAGCGTGATTGGCCTTGCAGTTGCGTGTTGCTATCCACAAGATACGGGTGAGTTAAGGCGCCTTTGTGCAAGATTTTGCAAATCAGAGTATAGGTCTAGCGTTGTGTGCTGTTATCCATAAGGGGGGCACAAAAAAAGGGGGCCTTGTTTTGATCCCCCTTGAGCAGGTGCCGATGACCACAAAGGGCTAGTTACATTTTTGTTGCATGTACTGGAATTTTGTCAGGCCACCTTTATAAGGCGTTTTGTCTTTCATATATTTTTTTGCCATTTCTTTTTTATCCCTTGTGTCGCGCCATTCCATACACAGTGGGTCTTCTCTCCTTACATCTGGTTTTTCTTTAGGCAGATCAGGACCTGCATGGGTGCCAGCAGCTGCTGAAGCGGCCCCTCCTGCGGCTGCGCCAGCAGGCGCATGGCTTGAAGGTTCTTTTTTCGGTGGGGCAGAAGAACGCGCCTGCGTGCCAGCATGTTTCTCATGTTTGATGGGAAGGGGAACCTTACCTTCTATGGCTAAAGGGGCGGTATAGTGGGCAATTTGCTCTTTGCTGTGTTGCTTTTTGATATATTTCTTAACGCGCTCACGCTCTTCCAGACTTAGAGAGTTCCAAAAGCGGAGATAGGCCTCTTCTCCTTTATTCCAGGCTTGCTGGTAGTTTCTTTCGAGGTCTTTTTTTGTTTGTCTTTTCTGCTTTTGTTTGGCTGTGAGTGCAAATCTTTTGCTTTTCTTAATCTTAATCTCAGGCCATTCTTTGGCTGGCTCTCTGGCCACAAGAGGTGCACAAAAGGCGCTCAGTGCCAAGCAGATAAACGTAGCTAAGCGCATATTTTTGTTCATAAGGTTATGTCCCTTCTGTGCATCCTGGTTTTATTATTTAAGATCAGAGAGCTGCAGCTTCGCAATTTCACGAAACCCGTTTTTGTCTTTGTGTTTTTGGGCATGCTCGAGAACGGCTTGCCTATCTTTATCTGAATAAACGGGTTTTCCCTTCTTATTTTTTGTGGCAAGAAAGTCTTTTAAGCCCTGTTTCCCCTGTTTGTTCCAGGCTTCTTGATACCCTTTGATGAGATGGCGGCGTTTCTGACCCCAAACACGGCTTTTATGGCCTTTGACAGTACCACTTTTGCTCAGTTCAAACTTGTCTATTTTTTCGTGGGTATGGTGGGGAACTATAGCACCGCTGGATCCGCCGCTATGGGGTACCACGGCGGTGTTGTGACCCTGACTATGTTGACTCACCTGGGTGCCAGCATGCGTTGCAACAGCGGTGCTGCCACCTTCAATCCCTTCTCCTTCAGCGTAAAGGGAGGGGCTTGCCAGCGTGAGGGACAAAAAGAAAAAGCGGATGGTATGGCTCATGGGAAAACTCCAGGGTTTGTTTTCTCATGAGTATGGTCAAAAATGCTTTAGGTTTTATAAAAGAAAGGTTTTTTTCTCAATTTACTCAAATATACAGGGCGCTGACAGCCTTTTATGTGAGGTAAGAATGTGACAATGACTTATTGTGTGCAAAGTTCATCAAAAAAGCAGGGTCTAAACAGGCCTTGCCCACAAGCACGCCGTCTATGGGTGAAAGCGCAAGGATACTTTCTGCATTCGCAGAGGATACAGAGCCGCCATAAAGCACAAAAGCGTCTTGGCGAGGGGCGTCTATGCATTGTTGCAAAAAGTGGGTGACGCTTTGAATCTCTTTAAGGGAAGGCGTTTTGCCAGAGCCAATGGCCCACAAGGGTTCATACGCCACCCCCATAGGTTTATGAAGGTCTGGAGGCCAAAGGTTGTGGAGTTCATTGGCTAAAAAATCGTGGGTTTTTCCCTGCTTGTACACATCATAGGGTTCGCCTAAGCAAAGGATGGGGGTGAGGTCGTGATGCAGGGCCTGGCTTATTTTTTGTTGCAGGTGCATGTATGATTCATGATGATGGGTTCTGCGTTCGCTGTGTCCAATCAGCACATGGGATACCCCCATATCCACAAGCATGGCAGGCGTGATATCGCCTGTTATCACCGTTGCGTTGTCATGCCCGCTGACATCTTGGGCCCCGAGCAAGCATTCTTGGGGCAACGCGTCACGGAAGAGGGAAAGATAGGGCGCAGGAGGGCACAGAATGAGGGTGTAGGGTGTAGGCCCTATAGGACTTAAGACAGATAAATAGTGTGCAAAAAAGTCAACGTGACCATGGGTTTTAAAGTTAGCTACGATGCGCTTGTGTTTGCTCATGCCCGCGCATGCTGTTTTTGCTGGTGATAAGTGGCGCACGCGCGCACAAAATGCTGAAAAATCTTTTTGTCTGCGTCTGACACCACATATTCTGGATGCCATTGAACACCCAAACAAAACGGATGATCGCTCAGTTCAATGCCTTCAATCACCCCATCAGAAGCTTTGGCATTGATCACAACACCCGGTCCCACATCATGCACAGCCTGGTGATGGTGGCTGTTCACGGGGAAGGATTCGGTGTTAACGATGGCTTCAAGCTTTGTCCCGGCCACCACATCCACCACATGGCTGGATTCGGTCGGGGGAGCGCTTTGCTCATGAGCCAGGGGGTGATCAATGTCATCTGGAATGTGTTGAAACAGCGTGCCGCCCAAGGCCACATTCAACACTTGCTCCCCCCCACAAATGCCAAAGATGGGCATCTTGAGGGTCAGGGCACTGCGCACGATGGCCAGTTCAAAAGAGGTGCGCGTGTGTCTGAGTTGCACCGAAGGATGCACGTCGTCTTGGCCGTATAACTTAGGTGAGACGTCACAATCACCGCCTGAAATAATCAATCCGTCAACGTGTTCTAGGTAGTCGCTAATCAGGTGGCTTTGATGGGGCAGGGCAATGGGTAATCCCCCGGCTTCTGTTAAGGCTTTAACATAGGCACTGCGCAAAGCATACCACGGAAATTGGGAGTAGGATTTTTTCTCTTGTAAATCAAGTGTAATGCCAACCAAGGGGTGCGTCATTGTTTCATGCGGTCCAAAAGGGTGTAGAGCGCTTCTTTTTCACTGGGTGCTTGCCAATTTTGAAACCCTTCTCTCTTTTCAAGAATACGATTTTTTTTGTCAAGAAACAGAACGGTTGGTGTGCCCGTGACCTTCAGTTCTGAAAAAACGTTGCCCTCCATATCATAATAGGGGGTGAGATGCGGAAAAAGCACCTGCCACGTGGGTTGGGTGTATGTATTTTTTTGAATCAACCGCGCAAGATAAACCACCGCATGCCCCCACAACACTTGAGGGCTGTTGACGTTGTGACTAATAAGGATGGGGATAATATCAATACCCTTTTCTTTGAAGTCCACGGCCATTTTGTTGCACATCATTAAAAATTTTAGGCAAGGTACACATCCTAATGTCCATAAAATAACAATTTTAGGCCTCTTAAACGAAGAGAGACGTACCAATGTATCTGAGGATTCCTTTTTTCCAAAATCATGACGTGCTATGGTGATGTCGAAATGGGGCGATGTACGCAAAAGAGATTGGCTGCCCACCCACACAGTCACAAGCGTGCCTAGCACAACGAGACTGAGGGCCGTATACTTCACAAAAGGAGAAGAGAGAAAATGTCGTTTCACAGATGCCGTGTGCAGGAAAAAGCCTTGATCGCAGACTACCCCAAGCGCCCCCCTTTTGCAAGGATCCCTTGCGCCTCTTTTATCGGTATGTCGTTGGTTTTGCTTCTTCTGTGTGCATGTGGCCGAGAGGGGCCGCCTTCTGCGCCTGAAGGCAGTACGTTTCCAAGGCGCTATCCAAACGTGTCTCGGTCATAAAGTACCCACACGCGCCCTGTCATCAAAAACACGGCTTGTAGGCTGAGATCCACAAAGAAGCAAGCCGCAGCAGGTCGCATGCCAAGAGGGCGCCTTATGCCAGGAAGCCCACAGAACACAAAGGGACAACCACTTCATATTGCCAACGCACAGGAAAAAGGGAAGGGTGCCCACAAAAGGACATGCCCCCCGCACCTGCCAGCACGCGCAAAAGGAGTCATCCCCCTCCTGATAAATGATGTCTTACAGTAAGGAAAACGCGAAAGGTGGCCTAGCCCTTGTGACGGTCAAGCTTTTTTTCGCTCATCTTTTTTTCGATAATTTTGACGGCATCATCAAGGGTTTTTATATTCTCAACCTCATCATCAAGGATGCGGATGCCAAACATCGTTTCCATTTCCAACGTAATCTCAGCCAAAGCCAAGCTATCTGCGTTAAGATCCTCAACAAACCTTGAGTCAGGTTTGATGTCATCTTCACTGCAGTTTAAATTATTAGCTAAGATGCTTTTGATCTGATCTTGCATATCCATAAGTTAACCCTATCCGTCGTTTTCCCAATTTTTTTAGTTTACAGGCTCAAAGTCAAGAGATTTGTTGTTCTCGTGTGATGAGTTGGCCCGGTTAGAGATCCAGTAAATACCGATCAAAGCGCTTAAGCAGAGAAAGATAAGATAAAAAGCCGGCGCGATGGGTGACCCGATCACCTCTGTTAACTTGTTGGCGATTGCGGGCGTTGTGCCCCCTAAGAGGGCAGTGCCCAACGTCGTACTGAAGGCCACGGCTGAGTAGCGGCAATGGGTGGGAAAGAACGTAGAAATGTAGGGCATCGTACACGCCACCACAAGCGTGTTTCCTGTAGAGATCATCAGCATAAACGCATAGATGGCATAGACAGATTGATAATGAGATACTAGATAAAAACTTGGGATGGCCATCACCGACATCCATGTGCAGCCCCAGATAATCTGACGTTTAAAGCCCGTACGATCGGCCAAACGTCCATAGATGACAATCATCATACTGTCAAAAATTAAGGTGCTCATGTTGAGCAAAAGACTTTCTGACGAGGTGTAGCCAAAGGTCTTAAACATCTGGTTACCAAACACGGTGACAAGATAAAGGGGCACATAGTTAAGGCTGCTGATCAAAAGGGCCGTAAGCATTTCACCGCGATAGCGCCACAAAGCCAGTGTGGGCATGTTGGAAATTTGCTTTTTCTTCTTGGCTTCTTGGAAGTGCTCTGTTTCCTGCATATAGCGCCTGAGGAGAAAAATAACAAAAGCCGCCACCCCCCCAAAAATGAAAGGAATGCGCCACGCCTGGGCAGGCATACCCTGCATGGTGAGAAAAGCGCCCATACCGGTGGCAAGAACGGCGCCCATGCTGCCTGACGCAACCAAGATCCCCATTTTTTTGCCCAGCGTGCTGCTCTTGGTGTTATTTTCATAGGTGTAAACCGTCACACCTGAAAATTCAGCGCCATAGAAAAAACCTTGGGCAAGACGACACGCAATGAGCGTGACGGTTGCCCACATGCCAATTTCTGAATAAGTCGGCAGTACACCGATGACAAGGGTCGGCACACCCACCAAGGCCATGGATGCCAGAAGCGGCTTTTTGCGGCCAAAACGGTCACCCAGAAAACCAAAAAAAATGGCCCCAAGGGGCCGCACAACAAACCCAGCAGCAAAAGCTAAGAACGACTGGGTTACCTGAGAAAAGGAGGGAGGAAAAAAATAAGGAGCTAAAATAACAGCATAAAAACCATAAATAGTTGCGTCGAAACATTCGACAACATGGCCGGCAATCAATGCATAATTAAGCTGCTTCTTCCTCATTTTTAACCTCTATCCCTATATTTCTTAAATGATTCACAAAAAAGTTGTTAAATACTTGCACATTTCTTTCAAGTTTTCTACTTAAACCTTTTTTTGTTGAAAAGTGTACTTTAACTTCGGGGCCATTAATTTGGGGCAACACACGCACCAACTTTCCGTTATAAAAAATGTTGGCTTCCGTGGCGCTTGAGCAAATACCAATGCTTTCAATAGCGGCTCTATAAAGAGAGAGCGTGGAGTTAATGGTGACTTTGGGGTGTAGCTTGGGAAACCCAGGCCAACGACCTTTAAGATGCCAGTCAATTTCAGGGCAATAGCTGAACACATGTTCCCCATACCCAATCATGGAATGATTGACCAAATCCTCGGGCGTTTCTGGGACGCCGTGGTTCTCAAGATAATCCGGGCTGGCGAAAAGCCCCAGACAATAAGAGAGATGCCAATGGCGGAGCAGGAAGTCTTTATCAGCAATCGGCCTAAAAATGATGTCAGCAATCATTTCTGTGGCTGTGTCAATCATATCGCCCGCGATGATACGCAGCTTGATTTTAGGATAAAAAGCTTGAAACCCTTTGACACTGGGCATAACCCAGCTATTGGCCATAGATGACGTGGTGGCAATGATGATTTCCCCTTCAGGCTCATCAGATTCAGACGTTTGAGCCTGCGCCACGCCTTCTTCAAATAGCTTGATGAGGCGCTGGGCATAGGGCGCAAAATTTTTCCCTTCTTCTGTCAAAACATTATTTTGCTTTTTACGCAAAACCAGCTGAAGACCGGTCTCACGTTCCAAATCATTAATGCACGACCACAGGGTAGATCTGGGGATCCCTAGTTGGGTGTGAATGCCAAAATCACAGGCATTTTCTGAAAGACTGACAAAAGCTTTGAGGTTGCGAATATTGGGCATAGTCTATCTTAAATTTTATGAACTTTCTTATCCAAAAGCTAACATAAACGTAAGATAGTTAAAGGAAAAAATGGCCTTTACATTCTTTTTGGATAAGGTCTTTAAAAAAAATCAGATGCTTTGTATAGTCGCCGTGCGTGCACCCTTCCCACCTCAGCACAAGGACGGGCTCTGTTTGCGAGGGTCTGACAATCCACCAATAATCTGGCGTGCATACCTTCAGTCCATCGCGGCGGTCGATATCTTTTTCATGGATAATATGGTTTTCCAAGGTCGCCATAATGTTTTTTTGGGCATGATCTGACATGGGGATACGATATTCTGGGCTTGAAAAGCGTTGGGGGAGGTTTTGATGCCACACGGCAGGATCGATGTGTTTTTGTGCCATAATTTCAAGAAAGCGCAGGGCGGCATAAAACCCGTCATCAAATCCCAAAAAGCGGTCGCGGAAAAAGAAATGGCCACTCATTTCGCCGCCTAAGGAGGCCTCCTTCTCAGCCATCAGTGATTTGACATGCACATGCCCTGTTTTAGCAATGCACAGCTCACGCTTCTTTTGAAGAGGGCCCATCAACAGGGGACTTGACTTGATGTCAACCACCACAGGGTGGCGCGCGTCTTCTTGAAAGGTGGCAAAAAACAGCAAAAGCTCATCACCTTCCCACACATGGCCACGCCCGTCCACCAGCACCATGCGGTCGCCATCCCCATCAAAAGCAATGCCTGCGTGTGCTTTAGTGGATGTGACCTTAGCGATCAGCTGATCAAGTGCCCCGGGCGCTGTGGGGTCAAAAGAACGCAGAGGCTGGGGCATGGGGTGATCATGCACACAGGTGTGGGTAAAAGGCAGGTGTTTTTGAATTAACGGGGCTAACAGTGCCGCAGGGCCAGAGCCAAAATCCCACACAATGTGAAGAGGCGCAGAAGCCTCCCACGCAAAACCCTTCAGTACATCGTGAACATAGGCATGGATGCAGGGGGCGTGGACTATCTTTCCTGTGGGCCTTGGGGGGTAGGCTAAAGATTGCTGAAGCTCTGTTTTCAGGGCCTGGAGGTCCTCACCAAAGAAGGGTTTCTTGCTTAAGGAAAGCTTGAGGCCATTGCAGTCAGGGGGCGTGTGTGATCCCGTGACCATCAGGCCGGCGTGGCACGATAGGTGGTGTTCGGCCCAATACACAAGGGGCGTTGTTACCATGCCCAACGCATGCACTGTGCACCCTGCCTCTTGCAGCCCATTCATTAGAGCCTGCGCCAGCGCGAAAGAGCTTTCCCGTGTATCCCACCCCACACACACAGAAGAGTCTGGGGCGAGGCGATATCCAAACGTGCGGCCGATGGCATGATAAAGCGCAGGGGTGAGTGTGTCTTTGACGGGGCCTCGGATATCATAAGTCCGAAAGACGTGGTCGGGGATATGGGGTTTGTCAGCTGCGTGCGGGTTGGCCGATGGGGACATAGAAAAACCCTTTTTCTTTCATGAGGGGCGCTTGATAAAGATTACGCAAATCAATGATGCACGGATGGGCGAGGGTTTGTTTAATCCGGTCAAGATCTACGTCCTGAAAGAGCGGCCATTCAGTCAGAATCACCAGGGCGTCTGCCCCTTGGGCGGCCTCATAAGGATCCGCACAGACTGTCAAGGCATCAAATTGGTTTTCAAGGTTTTTCTTGGCCTGTGGGTCAAAAAGAGCCAGGCGCGCGCCTTGTTTTTCAAGGTAGGAAAGAATGGTCATGGCCGGACTCTCGCGCAGATCGTCTGTATTGGCCTTAAAGGTGATGCCCCAGGCAGCTATTGTTTTGCCCCGTACGTCATGATTCATATGTGAGACAATGCGTTTGCCCATGGCCTCTTTTCTGCGAGTGTTGGCCTCAATGGCGGTGCGCACAAGGGATAAATCAACGCCATATTTTTGTGCAGTGGCATCAAGCGCGCGGGTGTCTTTGGGAAAGCAAGAGCCGCCAAAACCAGGACCAGGTTTCAAAAAATAGGGATTAATGCGGTGGTCAAGTCCAATGCCTCGGGCCACATCTTCCACATTACCCCCGGTTTGCTCGCAAAGATCGGCCACCTGATTGATAAACGTGATTTTCATGGCCAAAAAACTGTTGGCGGCATATTTGATGGTTTCTGCCGTTTCAGGCTCTGTGGCCAGAAAGGGAACGTTTTGGTCAAGCAGGGGTTGGTAAAGTTGGCGCATCAGTGTTTCATCCTCTGGCACATGCACCCCCACCACCAAACGATCCGGTTTCATAAAATCGGGGATGGCTGAACCTTCGCGCAAAAACTCAGGGTTAGAGATCACGCCCACATCGGGTCGCCCCAGGCGCGCCAAGGCATTATGCACGCGCTTGTTGGTGCCAATGGGGACGGTGGATTTCAACACAATCCGGGCGCCTTTTTTAAGCTGAGGTGCGAGGTCTTCCACCACCGCAAACACAGCGCTCACATCCGCATCTCCGGCAGGTGTCTCGGGTGTGCCCACCGCCAAAAAAACGGCATCAGCGTTGGCGACACAGGTGGTTTCATGGCTAAAAGAAAGGTGGGCTTTCACGGTGTCTGTGTGAAGCAGTTTTTCAAGGTCAGGCTCAAAAAAAGGCAGGCCGCCGCCCTTGAGGCGTTGAATGACGTCCACGTTTTTATCGATGCACGTGACATGGTGGCCAAAACTTGCAAAGCAAGCGCCTGAAATCAGTCCCACATATCCTGTGCCCACCACCGCAATATGCATTAGGCCTCCTTATTGTTAAGCAAAGGTGACATATCAGGCCGCTCGCGCGCCAGGGCCAGCGTGGCGCTCAGCATGCCCTTGAGGTGGCCACAATCAAAGCGATGCCCCGCTAACGGCAGACCAAACAAAGGCACCTCAGGAATCATGTGGCTCAACGTTTCGGTGATCTGAATTTCTTGCTCTGTGGTGTGGCGTTGGATGTGGGCATCCAGGTGATCTAGGCAGCGTGGATCCAGGATATAACGTCCCAAAATCGCTGTTTGAGAGGGTGCGCGCTCAGGTGAAGGCTTTTCCACAAGGTGGCGGATGTGCCAATCATGATCAGGGTCTTGGGTGCCTTGAATGATGCCATATTTTTCTACATCTTCTGGCGGCACAGATTGAACACTGAGCCATTGCCCTCCCTTTTCTTTGTGTTTGGTCATCAGGCGACCTATTTCTGGTGTTTTCGACACAATCAAGTCATCAGCTAAGATCACCGCAAAAGGTTCATCCAACACATGCCGGGCACACCAAATCGCATGCCCCAAGCCCAGAGGCACGGGTTGACGAATAAACACAAACGCCCCGGGCGCGATGCCTTCAATAGAAAGTTTGGCCAAGGCCTCTTGGTTGCCCCGCTGTTTGAGGGTGTGCTCGCATTCAAAAGCCCGATCAAAGTGATTTTCAATGGCGGTTTTGCCCTTGCCGGTAACAAAGATAAAACGCTCAATCCCCGCATCGCGTGCCTCTTCTACGGCATATTGAATGAGAGGCTTATCCAAGACAGGAAGCATCTCCTTGGGAATGGCTTTTGTGGCAGGTAAAAAGCGTGTTCCAAGGCCGCCAACAGGAAAAAGTGCTGTTTTGACAGAAATAGGAAAACTCGTCTCAATTCATCCAAAATGATGATACCAGCATAAAAAGCCTCTTGTGAAAGATCAAGGAAAAGAAGAGGACCGCGTTCAAAGATTGACAGTTGGAACATCACCAAAATTCTGATAGAGAGATCACAGGATTGCTAAAAAGGGTTGTTGACACCAGTGTTAGATATCAAGTGGGTGCGCGAACACCCCGATCTTTTCAACCACAGCATGAAGGCACGGGGGGTGTCGGCAAGCGCTCAACACTTCATCGAGGCGGATAAAGAGCTGCGGGCACTTCAGGCAGAGGTGGATGAGGGCAGGGCACAAAGTAACCTTGTGGCGCGCAAAATGGGCCAGGCTAAGGCGCAGGCGCAAGAGGCGCAGGTGATTCAATCTCTTGTGCAAGAAGGCACGCGTCTGCGGGGGCGTATAGAGGTTCAAGAACGCGTTTTTCATGAAAAAAAAGAGGCCCTGCATACGAAGCTGTCCCAGTTGCCCAATATCTTGGCGGAAGATGTGCCCCAAGGGCAGAGCGAGGAAGAAAACGTATGTGTGCGCACCGAAGGCACTTTGCCTGTTTTTGATTTTGACCCCCGTCCCCATGAAGAGGTGGGCGCTTCCTTGGGGTTGTCTCTTGAAGATGGGGCTCGTCTTGCGGGGTCACGTTTTGTGGTGCTGAAGGGGGGGATGGCTCACCTTGAAAGGGCCTTGGCTAATTTTATGCTGGATATGCACACACAGCATTTTGGGTATGAAGAGGTATCGGTGCCTTATTTGGTGACCGAAGAGGCACTTTATGGGACAGGCCAGCTGCCTAAATTTGCGGCCGATAGTTTTCAAACCACCGATGGCCGATGGCTGATCCCTACCTCGGAGGTGTCGCTGGCGAACCTGGTGCGCGGGATGACCCTTGAGGCCCAGCATCTCCCGCTGCGCTATACAGCCTATACGCCGTGTTTTCGTTCTGAATCAGGAGCGGCGGGGCGTGATACTCGGGGCATCATTCGCCTGCATCAGTTTGCTAAGGTCGAGCTTGTGTCGGTGGTGAAGCCAGAAGAGGGCGTGCAAGAGCATGAGCGGATGTTATCTCATGCAGAGGCCATACTCACGAAACTGGGGTTGCCTTATCGTGTGATGCTTTTGTGTGCGGGAGACACAGGGTTTTCCGCCCAAAAAACCTATGACCTTGAGGTGTGGTTTCCTGCGCAACAAAAATACCGTGAAATTTCAAGCTGCTCGCTCTGTGGTGATTTTCAAGCGCGTCGTATGGGGGCAAAATTTAAGGACGGAAAGAATAAGGGGTTTGTCCACACGCTCAACGGGTCAGGATTGGCCGTGGGCAGAACATTGGCAGCCATGCTCGAGAATTACCAAAAAAAAGACGGTTTTGTACATCTTCCTTCTGTGCTAGAACCCTATATAAACACAAAGGTGTTGAGAGGGTAGGCAATGAAGGGTGCGTGGTTGTGTGTGGTGTTGTTGGCTTTGTGTGGGTGTCAGATGTCACCAGACAAGGCGCCGCTTAAGCTGAGAGAAGGCCAGGTTCAGGTTCAAGAGGG
>CBFICL010000020.1:0-23822 GCA_965661165.1 uncultured Holosporaceae bacterium
GAATTGTAAGTGGGCTCACGTTAGGGGCAACCCCTTGCCTGGACGCTGCGTTTGTCTTAAACGGGCCCACATCGCCCTCAACCAAAGAGAACGAAGATGTACGCTTTCTTACCCCGTCACCACTGCCAGATCTCACTCTCTCAAGCGCTGATGATGAGGGGCTCACAAAAGATGGGGGAGAAGCAGGAACTATAGGCACCGCAGCCGGTGTTGCCGAGAATGACGGCGCCACAACGGCCGGACCTGCAGAAGGTTGGTTCACAGACGGCATCACCGCCGTAGAAGATGAAGACAGACTTGGTGAAGATGACCCTGCAGAAGATGTGATGGACGGCCTCCTGGGTGAATGCATAGGAATAACTGCTAACTCCCCAGAACGCGCCAGACGGACCACAGGAGAAGGAAGATTCCTTATATCCCTATCTGTCCTCCCCACGGCCAATGACGACCGGGCAGCTCCATGCAACAGTAAGCCTGGCAACACACGATTGCCCCACGCCTCAGACGCGGTGGATTCAACGCGAGCAGCTTTATCATTCGCCCCCATCGCGAGGGGCTTTTCACGAAAATCTCTCAACGCCTCAGGTTTATTGAGCAGTGATGGTTTATTGAGCAGTTTTGGCGCATGAAACGGATCGGCCAACCCATCTAAGGCATAGCGAACACGATCAAAGAAAGACCGTTTCCCTCCCAAAGGAGAAGGATGGGTAAGCCCCTCACCCACAGAAGCTTGAGGGTTTTTAATCAGCAACAAGAAAGGGTGCTTGGCCTCTGCCCATCCAAAATTTGCCCCACACATGCTCAAAAAAAGCGTGAAAAACCAACGTCTCACCTATCCCCCCAAAGTTGTGTCAAAAAAAATTGCCAAACGATAGGGCACTTTATACATTGTTTTTAATAAAAAATAAACCTTTTTGAACACAAAAGTCCTCAAGGCTTGCTGTCAAAGGCTTTGACAGCATCTTACACAACAAATGAGCTTTTATTTTATTGTTTTTTTGTGCTTTTTAGAGGGTTTCGTCATCTTTTTTCTGGGCTTTTTTGAAGACACCGTGACAGGTTTTTGCTCTGTTCTTGACGATGGACGCACAGAACGCGCGCCAGCCGCACTCATCTTCTGATGCAGCCAAAGGTGGGCATTTTCAAACAATGTTTGCATCCTGTCAATCTGGTTGACTTCCACGCGACCCAACAAACGGCTGAGGTGGTCTTGAAGTCGATAGCCCCAGCCAATCATGCCCGAAGAACAAGCCCGCACAAAAAAAGAGAGTGCGATGCCCAGCAAAACCCACAGCGGCCAGAAGTACCACCCCGCCCCCACAAGCCACCACACGAGCAACACCACAAAAACAATCCCTGCATGAAACAGATCGCGATAAAACCTGTACACATGCCCGTCCGTATCTTTCAACGCGCGTTTTTCCTTCACCAAAATAGCATCCCTTCTTTATCTGCCCAAGCTCTGGGCGACACTATACAGAATAGCACAAAAAATATTAATCATTTTTTCACATACATCAAAAAATCTTATGCGAGCAACTTTTTCACGCCTGAATGTGTCCCTGCGTAAGCACAAGTGTGCGCATTTGCTGACGGGCGATGTCTTGATTATGAGTCACAATAAACAGAGCCATTTTATTTTCTTCAGCCACCTGATGAATGAGTGACACGATGGACCGGCTGGTTTTTTCATCCAAGCTGCCTGTGGGCTCATCGGCTAACAACACCTTAGGATAATTGGCCAACGCACGCGCAATCGATACGCGCTGTTGCTCGCCCCCTGAAAGCTCGGACGGTTTGTGCTGAAGACGGTGGCCCAACGCCACACGTTTGAGAAGCTCGCACGCTCTGATCCGCGCCTCGTGAAGAGGGGTGTGCGCCAACAGCTGAGGCAAAATCACATTTTCTTCGGCGCTCAACTCAGGCAACAAATGATGAAACTGAAACACAAAACCAAAATGACGCCGGCGCAGCAACGTGCGCTGATAATCACTGAGGGTGGACACATCGCGGTCTTCGATGAACACATCACCTGCAAAAGGCACATCTAAGAGTCCCACCAAATGAAGCAAGGTGGATTTGCCTGCACCACTATCCCCTGTAAGCGCCACGGATTCACCGTTTTTGATAAAGAAGTTCACCTTCTTCAGCACAGGCACGCGTTGACGCCCGATGAGATAATGATAGGAAACGTCACGAAACACGCATGCATAGGGCAAAAGCGAGGCTGGTTTTGGCGCTTTGGAAAGGGGTCCTTTTTCCTTCATCATAACCCTCCGGTTCGTTGGCGTAAGGCATCCAGTGCTTCTTGTAGGATCCACGAAGCCGCCACACTGTCAATGACCTGGCGACGTTTTTCTCGACTGAGATCGGCTTTGTTTTTCAAAAGATCCAGCGAGGCCCTTGTGGATAAACGCTCATCCCACAAAAGGCAGGGGTAATCCTTCAGGGAAAGTATATTCTCAACCGTGTGCCGCGTGCTGTGGCAACGCCTCGATTCATCCCCATTCATCAGCAAAGGCCAGCCCACCACCACCCCTTTCACATGATACGCATCACAAAGGCTGAGCAACGCAGGTGCATCCACTTTCCATCGCGTGCGACGATGCGTCCTCAAAGGAGAGGCCACACGCCACCCAGCATCTGAAATCGCGAGCCCAAAGGTTTTTTGCCCCACATCTATGCCCAACAATGCGCCCTCCTTCAATGACGCGACAAAATCATCACATGTGAGTATGGGCACGAAACACACCTATCATCCACATTGTATGAAAAGACAAAACGCACACGCGCATCGAGCACGAGGCACGCAAACTATCACGCAGCCGCTGGAGCCCCATTTGTCTGCGGGCCGTCGTCATCGTCTCCCTGCCCCTCATTCTCTTCACAAAACCTCACCACAGATGTCACATGTTCGTCAGGGGTGGTGCGGAACAAAATCACACCCTGTGTTTTGCGACCGGCAATCCTGATTTGTGACGCTGAAAAACGCATGAGCTGTCCCTTATCTGTCAAAAGAATCAGCTGATCATGTTGCGTTACGGGGAATGCATCCACCACGCGCCCCGTTTTTCTGTTGATGTCGAGGGTCGCCACCCCCTGCCCACCGCGCCCAATGCGACGATAGGCATAGGCAGAGGTGCGCTTGCCAAACCCGTGCTCGCTGACGGTGAGGATAAATTGCTCTTCGGCTTCCATGGCCTGAAACGTTTCCTCCGACAAGACCAAACCATGCTCGCCGTCCTGAGACTCGTCAAGGTCATCACCTTCAGCCGATTCAAGGCGACGCTTTTGAGACACCATACGCAGATAGGCCTCCCTTTCTTCGACTGTATATTGGGTGCCGCCCAAAATGGCCATCGACACCACCTCATCCCCAGCCTGCAAGCGAATGCCCCGCACGCCTGTGGAACTGCGACTTTGAAATAAGCGCAACTCCGACACACCAAAACGAATCGCGCGGCCATTTTTTGTGGTCAACAACACGTCTTGATCCTCTTTGCACATGTGCACAGACACCAGACGCTCACCAGACTCTTCAAGCTTCATGGCGATTTTGCCGTTGGCACGAATGTTTTGAAAATCACTCAAGGCGTTCCGCCGGATATGCCCCTTAGAGGTCACAAAAATAACCGAGAACTCTTCCCACAAACTGGGATTTTCAGGCACAGGCAAAAGCGTGGCCACCCGATCATGAGCTTCAAGAGATCCCAGCACCTGCACAATAGGTTTACCGCGGCTTTGCGGTGTCCCAGAAGGCAGTTCATATACCTTGACCTCAAACGCCTTGCCCGATTTAGAGAAAAACAACAACGGCGTGTGGGTAGAAGCCACGAATACCTGCGACACCACGTCTTCATCACGGGTGGCCATCCCCGATCGGCCGCGCCCGCCACGCTTTTGCTCACGATACGTATCCAAAGACACGCGCTTGATATAGCCCTTCAGGCTGAACGTGACCACCATATCCTCACGCTGGATTAAATCTGCCAAATCGCTGTTGTCTTCTTCGGCAATAAGGGTCGTGCGCCGAGGCGCTGCATAAATGCGCTTAACATCCAAAAGCTCATTTTTAATAAGTGCCATCAAGGTGTCGCGTGAGGCCAAAATGGCCAGCAGATCCGCAATCTCTTTGGCCAAGGCTTTGAGTTCATTTTCCAGCTTTTCATGCTCAAGCCCTGTCAAGCGGTGGAGCTTCAAGTCCAAGATGCCCTTGACTTGGTTTTCCGAAAACACATAGCCATCGCCTTTGATCTGTGCTTCACCTTCCGACAACAGATCTAGGTAAGGTTTAATATCTGCCAAGGGCCACGTGACTGCCAGCAAGGCTTCTGCCGCGGCCTTGGGGTCACGGGCACTGCGAATCATCGCCACAATACGGTCAATGTGCACCACGGCTACCAACAACCCTAACACAAGATGGGCCCGCTCACGGGCTTTGCTCAAGAAAAACCGGGTGCGGCGCGTGACTACCTCTTCGCGAAACGACAAAAAGACGCGCAGCATTTCTTTGGTGGTCATCATGCGCGGTTGCAGGCCACCATCCAGCGCTAAAAAGTTGCTCGAAAACGTTGTCTGCATTTGCGTCATGGTGAACAAACGCTTCAACACCACATCAGGCTCTGTATCACGCTTAAGCTCAATCACCACGCGAATGCCATCACGATCAGATTCATCACGCAGCTCAGAAATACCTTCCAGCTCTTTGCCTTGCACCAGTTCGGCAATACGCTCAAGCATGCGCGCCTTTTGCACCTGATAGGGCACCTCTGTCACGATGATGGCTTTTCTGTCTTTGCGGATCTCTTCCACATGGGTACGGGCACGCACCACAACGCTGCCGCGCCCTTTATTGAGGGTGTCAAGAATGCCCCGCCTGCCCATAATCATGCCACCTGTGGGAAAGTCAGGCCCCGGCAACACAGCCAACACATCCTCGTCGGACGCCTCCGGCTGATCAATCAACAAACAGCATGCATCAATAGCTTCGCCTAGGTTATGGGGAGGAATATTGGTAGCCATCCCCACGGCAATACCGCTGGCACCGTTGACCAACAGGTTGGGGAAACAGGCTGGCAACACCTTTGGCACCTGAAGGGTATTGTCATAGTTAGGCTCAAAATCAACAGCCTCTTTGTCATAGTCTTTGAGCAGCGCGTGATCCGCCAGCTTGGCAAGACGTGCCTCGGTATAACGCATGGCGGCCGGCTTATCGCCATCAATAGAGCCAAAATTGCCATAGCTGTCAATGAGCAAGGCACCCATGGAAAAATCTTGCCCCATGCGCACCAAGGATTGATAAATCGCCCCGTCACCATGGGGGTGAAATTTACCCATCACGTCACCCACAATGCGGGCACATTTTCGGTGGGGCTTGTCCGAGACATACCCTGCCTCAGCCATGGCATAAAGAATACGCCGATGCACAGGTTTAAGACCATCACGGGCATCTGGCAACGCACGGCTCACGATCACGCTCATGGCATAATCGAGATAAGAGCGTTTCATCTCCTCTTCAATAGGGGTGGCCAGAATGTCTGTGCTCTCCTGATTCATATAAACCCTCGTTAACCTATGGTGATGTCATCAAACGCATGGGCGCTTTTAAAAAGGAATATCATCATCAAGAGCAGAAAGCCCGGACGATGCCCCACCCGCACCTTGATCAAACTCAGCTCTGTCTTCAGAAACCTGGGCTGTGCTTTTCGACGCGTCGCGATCAAACGATCCACCATCACCACGGTCAAGCAGCAACAACTCTCCACGATAACGACCCAGCACCACTTCGGTCGCATAACGATCTTGACCTGAGGCGTCTGTCCATTTACGTGTCTGAAGCTGACCCTCCACATAGACCTTGCGGCCCTTTTTGAGATATTGTTCAGCCACATCGGCCAGGCGCTCATTAAAAATGACCACACGATGAAACTCAGCACGCTCTTTCTTTTCGCCTGTGTTTTTATCACGCCACTGCTCAGAGGTAGCAACGGAAAGTGTTACGATTTTGGATCCCTCATTGCTGTGTCTGACATCAGGGTCACGCGCCAGATTCCCCAAAAGTGTAACTTTGTTCATTGATGCGGCCATGATCATCCCCTAGCTAGGCAACAGATGGCCCCAGTCTAGAAAAAATCAAGACAAAAAGCAAACCCTCCCCACACATTGACACAGTCCCTACGTGAAAAAATGATTTTTATCTTTTTCTACTAACAAAATATTCTTCTGTAAAAACAAGATTTTATTATCTCTTCGTTTGCAATGTTCTCTTCCACAAGATAAGTGGGTGTTATTTTTCGTTGTTTTTATTGGATTTTGTGATGTTGCGTCTTTTCATCTTATCTATTGGTGGCCTCTACGCTTGTTTTCTCTACGGCGTGGGCCCTTAAGCCACGCCCTTTTGTTCAAGGGGGATTTGGGCTTTCTACCACTTCCATCAAACATATGTCTGGTGACTTTTGCACCAACTCACGCGAAGGGTATGGCACCCTTGATAATGGACCGAACCTCGATGGACACATCATCATCGGCGCGCGTTTCAGTGAGAAGCGGTTTTTCGTCAGCCCTTATGCAGAGGTGCCTCTCTTTTTATTAAGGCATCTGACGCTTTGTGCGCCATGACGTTGTTATAAAAGGCACTTCTTCCCGCATGAGTGAGGGGGAAAGCTCCCAAAAAAATGCCACCTATCCATTTTTGCGACAAAAAATATTTTATTTAAAAACAACGCATTAGCATCTTTCTGTTTCAAGTGATCCCCCCTCATGTTTGTGTGAAGCCTACGTTTGTTATTGTTTACTTATGGTTTTTCATTATGTTACGTTCTTTATCTTTGGTATTAACGGCTTCTGCCCTTCTTTCTTCCACAGCTTATGCCTCAAGTGTGCGCCCCTTTGCGCAAGCGGGCTTTGGCCTTTCTGACACCTCCGTTGCCCATCCAGGCCGCCCTTCCTCTGACACACATAAAAAAGCTTTTGGCAACGTAAACGGCAACCTGCGCCCCAATGCACGAGCCATGGTGGGCACACGGTTTTCTGCCGGTAGGTTTTTTATCAGCCCCTATGGTGAGGTGCGCGTGAATGGCCGAGAAAGCTTTGCCACGCCCTTGCTGGCAAACGGTAAGGTCGTACACAAAACACAACCAATGACAATCCCCGCAGGTGCCCTCAACCTTCCCGTGCAAGGTGCCTCTAACGGTCAGCCAACAGGCCAACCACTTGCCAACCAACTCATCCCTGGCGCAAACGTCACCATAACATTCCCATCGCAGGATGATGCCGCAAGGCGCCCACAGCACGCAATTCTTGCCATCCCCGCAGGTGAACTCCAGATGCAAAACGGTGTTGCCACCAACCCTGCTGCCCTTCAGGTGGACGCTGTGTATCCAGGTTTGATCCAAGTCACCGCCACACCGGGGCGTTATACGCTTGGCTTCGGGGCACACATTGGTTATGAATTTGGCCCCTTCCAACCCTATGTGCGTGTGGGCATGACTTCACAAAAAATGACCTATGCAATCTATGAGGATGACACACTCTATGAATCCCGCAAGGCCATGAACAGTCTTTGCTGGGGCGTGGGGGCCACCTATGACCTGACACCTAACCTGTCTTTGGACATGGCGTTACTCACGTCTAATAAGGTGCAAAAAGCCACCGCCCTTCAGCACAAATCGGGGGTTGTGGCACCAGAAAAAGTTGAAACAGCGCCTTTCCGCCGCGTAACCACGGATTTTTCTGTGGGCCTTCGTTATACCTTTGGCGCCTAAGCGCGAAAAAGCGGAACGTATCCTAACCTTTAGGGGCACCTTGACAAAGGTGCCTCTTTTTTTATTAAGGCATCTGACGCTTTGTGCGCACAATACCCCTTAACAGGTGGGCAACCCTGTGCTTTTTCGGTAAGCTAGGCTTAAGACCATCTATCGCTCCACATCATGTCAACAACTTTTCCTTCCCACCAAGAACGTTTGCGCGCATTTCTCAAGGCCTTCTTTCAAGATGCCGGCTATCGCTTGGCCTATATGGTGACCTCTGCACACCAAGGCACACCCAAACTTCACGTGGCTTTTGAGTACCCGGATGGCACGGCGCCATCTCTTGATCTGTGTGTGCGTTTTCATAAACAACTTCGTTTGTTGCTTACCCAGGAAGAACTCTTTACAGACACCTTGAGCCTTGAAGTGTCCTCACCAGGGTTGGATCGCCCTTTGTTTGATGTGGCAGATTTTAAGCGCTTTCAAGGCCGCGATGTGCACCTGGTGCTCAAGGCGCCTATTGAGGGCAAAAAACGATTCAACGCCCGTCTTGACAAGGTGGATGACACATCGATCCGCGCGGTGGTTCACCACCAACCGCTTGAGGTGGATATACAGAATATTCACCATTGTAAATTAATTCCAATCTTATAGAATAGAAGGGACAATCTAAAAAATCCCCAAAAAAGGAATCACGTTGACACAAGGTTTGATACGGCAAGAAGTCTTAGTTGCTGCACAAGAAATCGCCCGCGAAAAGGGTATCGACAAAGACCGCATTATTGCGTCTATAGAAGAAGCCCTTGTGAAAGTGGCGCATCTCAAGTATGGGGAAGAAACGCCCATTCGTGCTGCTATTCATCAAAAAACGGGTGAAATTTCGCTCCTTCATGTGCGCACGGTGGTGGATGAGGTGACAAACGCCCTTGAAGAAATTTCTCTTGTCGAAGCTCAGGCTCAAAAGCCTTCTGTGCAGCTTGGTGACACCTTTGAAGAACCCCTGCCTCATATGGATTTTGAGCGGGTTTCTGCGCAGGTGATGCGTCAGGTCATCACGCGGCTTATCAAAGAAGCTTCTCGGGAAAAAGAGTATGCTGAATATCACGACAAGGCCGGGGAAATCGTAAGCGGCACCGTCAAAAGCATTGACTTTGGCAATGTCATTATTGACCTGGGGCAGGCCGAAGGGATTTTGCTTCCTGAAGACACCATCTCGAGGGAACGTTTCCATCCGGGGGATCGCATTCGTGCCTATGTGCGCGAAGTGAAGCAAGATCCGAAAGGCTTTCAAATCTTTCTCTCACGCGCTTGTCCTGAATTTATGGTGGCCCTTTTCAAACAAGAGGTGCCTGAAGTCTATAATGGTGTAATCGAAATTAAAGCCGTGGCCCGTGACCCGGGCAGTCGCGCCAAGATTGGTGTGTTTTCTCTTGATTCATCCCTTGATCCTGTGGGGGCCTGTGTGGGTGTGCGGGGCAATCGTGTTCAGGCTGTGACGGCCGAGCTGCGGGATGAGCGCATTGACGTGATTCGGTGGTCTGACGATCCTTTTACGTTTTTGGTAAACGCCCTCACCCCAGCCAGTGTTACCAAAATTGTCACCGGGGATAAGGAAAATGCTGTGCAGGTGGTGGTGCCAGATGATCAGCAAAGTTTGGCCATTGGGCGACGAGGCCAAAATGTGCGCCTTGCCTCCACCCTCACGGGCCTGCACATTGATATCGTCACAGAATCTGACGATAACACTCAGCGCACACAATTCACCAATGCCCTTTCTGAGACGTTTGTGAACGTTCTTGACATTGATGATGTCATGGCACGCTTTCTGATCGCCGAAGGCTTTGAATCTATCGAAGATGTGGCCATGGTGAATGTGAGCGAGCTTGAATCCCTTGAAGGGTTCACAGAAACCCTAGCGCAAGAGCTTCAAAAACGGGCACGTCGCTTTTGTGATGAAGAGAATCAAAAAAAGATAGACACGTGGATGTCTATGGGTGGGCAGCAAGATCTTCAGCAATTAAGCGATCTTTTATCACCTGACATGCTCGTTAAGTTGGCACAAAACAAGGTGTTGAATCTTCATGATTTTGCCGACCTTGCGAATGATGAGCTTTTGGATATTCTTAAAGAGGGGTTAACTCGCGAACAGGCTGATCAGCTGATTCTCGAGGCGCGGGATAAAACACAAGCCTATGATGCACAAAAAGAAATAACAAACCACACACCTTAAGGGGAACAGCAATTCATGACCAAAGACGACTCGGAAAGCACGTTGGAAGAGCGGGCCAAGTCACTCACCCTTGAGCTCTCTCCTAAAACCAGAAAACGTCTTGATACCCTGCAGGGTGCCTCAGGCGCGCGATCAAGAAACGTTGTGGTGGAAGTGAAAAGACGCCGCAGTCGCGCGACGCCTCCGCCACCTGCGGCTGAACCTTCTGCAAAAGCGTCTCCTTCGGAGAGTACGGCCGGTCGTCTGACGGATCAAGAAAAAGATGCCCGTCAAAAAGCTTTAAAAACAGCGTTGGCCCAAGAGAAAGAAAAAGAAAAAGCCCCAGAACTGACCGAAAAACCGATACCCCAAGAGGAGATTGCACACGGCCCACGCAGTAAAGACAAGAAAAATGTGCGGCACCATGCATCGCCAAAAACAGATGATGAGAGTACTGATTCTTTTAGCAAAAAACCTGTCCGCAAAAAATGGGAAGAAAAAACCGCAAAACATAACCTTGCTCGTCTTTATGAGGGTGAAGACGCTTTGCCCACTGCTGGAGAGGATGAACCGAAAAAGGTGATGCGCGCGCCCTTGCGCAGCCACACTAGGCGTCAGAAAGTCAAAACGATTCAACATGTTTTGCTTCCTGAAAAAATCACGGCACGTGAGCTGGCCGGGTTGATGTCAGAAAAGCTGTCTGCTGTATTAAGAACCGCATCGACCTTGGACATCACCCTTACAGACGGCCAATCTTTGGACGCGCACACCGCGGAATTAATTGTGCTAGAAATGGGGCACACCTGTGCGCGCAAAAAGACCCAAGAAGAAGAGCTGATGGATCTTGAGGCCCAAGCCTTGGCGACATCGTCAAGCACCCTGTCAAAACGCCCTCCTGTTGTCACCATCATGGGGCACGTTGATCATGGGAAAACGTCACTGCTTGATGCGATGCGCAAAACCAACGTCGCGGATAAAGAGGCAGGTGGCATTACCCAAAGCATTGGCGCCTATCAAATCACCCTCACATCAGGGGAAAAAATCACCTTTATTGACACACCAGGACACGAGGCTTTCACCCACATGCGTGCACGCGGCGCCCATGTCACAGATATTATTATCCTCCTGGTGGCAGCTGATGATGGGATTATGGCCCAAACCATCGAAGCCATTAACCACGCCAAGGCTTCAAAGGCCCCCATTATTGTGGCCATCAATAAAATGGACAAACCAGGCGCGGCGCCTGACCAGGTTAAGCAGGCCTTGCTTTCCCATGACATTGTGGTAGAAAGTTTGGGGGGCGATGTGTTGGATGTGGAGATTTCGGCAAAGACAGGCCAAAATTTAGACAAACTGCAAGAAGCCATTTTAGGCCAAGCTGAACTTCTTGAACTGAGTGGAGCCTTAGATGCGCCTGCCAAAGGTGCTGTGTTAGAGTGCCGACAAGATAAAAAACGAGGCACACTTGCGACTGTTTTAGTTCAAAATGGCACCCTCACCAAAGGTGACACGTTTGTGGCTGGCCAGGTGTGGGGTCGTGTACGCTGGCTGGCAGATGATCAGGGCAAAAGCATCGCCGCCACCTCATTGTCACAACCGGTAGAAATCTTGGGGCTCAGTGAACCGGCCATGGCAGGGGACGATTTTTTTGTGGTCAAAGATGAAGCCCAAGCCCGTGACATCACACGACTGCGTATAGAGCAAAGCCAAGAGCAAGAAAGTGCTGCTGGCCCTTTGTCTCTGGAGCAGTTGATCAAAGGGGACAGCGCGCAAAAAGAGTTAACGGTGATCTTAAAGGCTGACACCCAAGGCTCACTCGAAGCTGTCTATACAGCACTCACCCGCACGGAACACCCTGAGGTGAAGGTGAAGGTGTTACATAAAGGGGTCGGTGCCCTCACAGAAAGTGATGCGTTGTTGGCCAAAACATCTCAGGCCCTTTTGCTTGGGTTTCATATGAAACCGAGCAACGCCTTGCTTGATATCGCGCAAAAGCTGGGTGTGGAAGTTCAGACCTATGATGTCATTTATCACCTGATTGAAAACGTCCAAGATCTTATGAGCGGCTTGCTATCGCCAGAAAAGCAAGAGGTCATTTTGGGCCATGCTGAGATTCGCCAAGTCTTTGTGGTGAAAAAAGCTGATCAAATTGCAGGCTGTTATGTCACCGACGGCATTGTGAAACGTGATGCCCATGTGCGCATCAAGCGGGGAAACACTGTGCTCCACCAAGGCGTCATTCAATCTTTGCGGCGCGATAAAAATGATGTCAAAGAAGTGCGCGAAAAATATGAGTGCGGCATTTGCATCAAAAATTACAATGCGTTTGAGATCGGCGATGTGTTGGAGGTCTTTGAATTCAAAAACGTGAAACGCACCCTTGATCTATAGCGCCCCTGGCACCACCGCCTGACAGCAAAGGCTTCCCACGTGAAGCAGGCGCAGAAGGCCCTGTCATAGATAAGCTTTGCGTTTTAAGAGAAGACGCGCCATAATTTGGGCAAATCTATGGCTGTTTGATACCCCTGTTATGACCACCGATGAAAAGTCAACGCACCTTAAATCATTGATTGAAAAAATTGAATCTCTTGAAAGTGAGAAAACCGAGCTTCTCAGCCTCATTCGTGACGCATTTGCCGAAGCCAAATTTGCAGGCTATGACCCTAAAATCATGAAGCAGGTCATCAAGTGCCGCAAGATGGGAAAGGACGCGTATTTAGAGCAAGAGCAACTTCTTGGTACCTATTTAGCCGCGTTAGATCCTTCTTAATGGACGCCACTTTCGTCTGACATGTGTGTATATGACGAACCTATCGGGCATTGTTCACCTTTCTCTCACCAATTTTCGCTCTCATCAAACCTTTGAATGGAGCCAAGAAAACCCTGGTCCCGTATGCATTGTGGGGCCCAACGGTGCAGGCAAAACCAACCTCCTTGAGGCGCTGTCTCTGTTATCACCAGGCCGCGGCCTTCGCTATGCTTCATCCGCTGAGGTTCAAAACCAAACGCGCCCCGATCCATGGGGCCTTTTTGCTAAGCTCCACAGCCCTCACGGCCCTGTTCATGTCGGCATGACCGCCAACCTTCAAGGGGCCGGGCGAACCATTCATATCAATGACGTGCCCCTTCACAAACAGCTTGATCTGCATGATTATTGCCAGGTGCTGTGGGTCACCCCATCTATGGACCTGCTGTTTAAAGAGAGCATGTCCACGCGAAGACGTTTTCTTGATCGCCTGGTGATGACCTATGACAAAGCGTATGCCCCGCTCTTACTGGCATATGAAAAAATTCTGCGCCAGTGGCGCCACCTTGTGAGTCATCGGGCCCCCCACCAAAGCTGGCTTGAGGGCCTTGAAAAACTGTTGGCTGAAAAAGGTACGTTGATTCATGAAAAACGCACCACGTTTGTGACCAGCCTTAATGCTATGCTCCCCGCCTATACTGCAGAAAGCCACCCCCTTGCGGTGAGCCTTACGGGGGAATCGGATGACCTTTATCAAGAAAACCCCACGCAATGGGAGGACGCGTGTCAAGCACGCTTTGCAGCCGCGCGGCATACCTATCAAAAAGGCAAGCCACTCACTTTTGGCCCGCAGGCAACAAAAATGCATATCACCTTCAACCATGCCCCCATTGAGCAGGGCTCAACAGGCCAACAAAAGGGTGCACTCTTCTCCCTTGTGCTCAGCGCATGCCGCCTACAACTAGATCGCTTTCCTGATAAACCCTGCCTTCTTTTGCTGGATGAGCTCTCAGCCCATTTAGACACACACCACACATCCACCGTGTTAAAGCGTATTGAAAATACCCACCTTCAGATGTGGGTGACAGGCACGCAAGCTTTGCCTTATCTCCCCCAGGGCGCCCACACCATCCACCTTGCCTAAGCCTCCCTTTCTTCCTGATTTACGTTGGTCTATGTCCTTAATGGAATCCCTTCGTTGGTTCTTTCTTTGACTGCGATCTTAAGACGGAGACGTCAAAAAAAATCACGGCTGTGCTCACCCCCAAAGGGCAAACGCACGTGATGCTGGGCATGGGCCGCAGCCACCCACCCAAAGGCAACCATAAACGTCATCAGCGATGTACCGCCATAGGACATCAAGGGCAACGGAATGCCCACAATCGGAAGCACCCCCAACACCATGCCCACATTCATAAACACGTGGAAGAAAAACATAGACATCACCCCCACCACCACCAATTTGGTGAACAGTGAGTTGCAGCGAAAGGCCGTCCAATAACCATAAACCAAGAGACCCATAAACAACACAAACAGCAAGAGAGCCCCCATAAGGCCCCACTCCTCACACAACAGCGTAAAAATAAAATCTGTCTGCTTTTCAGGCAAAAAATCAAGCTGAGACTGCGTACCCTGCCCCAGCCCTTTACCAAAAACGCCCCCTGACCCCACCGCAATCTTAGATTGCAAAAGATGGTACCCGCCACCTAAAGGATCAGAATCAGGGTTAAGAAAGGTGAGGATACGTCGTTTTTGATAGGCGCGCAGGAATGTCCACACCACAGGCAAGCTTAGGAGGAACGTGAATCCCCCTGTCACAAACACCCCCCACCATGTGCCGGCCGCAAACAGCATGCTCACACCCACCGCCACAAGGATGAGAGCCGTGCCCAAATCGGGCTGACGTAGCACCAAAAAAGAGGACACAATAATGGCCAACGCAGGAATCACAAGATTCTCAAGCCTGGGCGCTTTCTCCCCCAAAAAATGAAAATGCGAGGCAATCAGGAGAATGAGTGATAATTTGGTGAGTTCAGAAGGCTGAACCTGAAAAAGATAGAGGTGAATCCACCGCTTCGCGCCCATACCAATAAACCCTAAAAGCTCGACAGCGATCAACAAAGCCAGCGTTAACCCAAAAAGCAACGTCGCGTGGGTGAGCCAAAAGCGCAGATCTATATAGCTGATCACCACAAAAAGCACAAACCCCACCCCCATATGCACCATTTGTCGCGATGCCCACGGATGCAACCCATTGCCGGCTGAATACAGCATCAAAAGGCCCAGCGAGCACACCGCAAGCAAAAGCAGGCTCAAAACAAAGGGATAATGGCCGCGCCCAATAAAGCGAAAAAATGGCAGCATAGACATCGTACATAAGAAGGGTGATCTATAAATAACAGAAAGTCTTTTCTTTTTGCTATATAAAAATCCTTCAACGGGCCCACGCCATGCATGAAAGGCGCATAAAACGTGTAGAAAACGCATGGTGATCCTTTGATTTCAGACCCAAAAACTGCTAGCGTAACTGTATGATTGCGTACCTCAAAGGCTCTGTAAAGAAAGCCACGGCTGAAGGCATTGTACTTGATGTACAAGGTGTGGGCTATCTTGTGTTGTGTCCTGCGCCCTTAATCCACAAAGCAGGGGCGATGCTGGGTGACTTGATGGAGGTGTGGTGTGTTATGCAAACGCGGGAAGATAACACCACCCTTTATGGCCTCGAAAGTTTTGAAGCGCGCACGTTATTTCTCACCATCACGCGCATTCCTGGCGTGGGAGGACGCATGGCGTTGAACCTCTTTTCACATTTGGGTTTCCAAGGCCTGATAGATGCGGGGTTAAACAGCGATCATGACGCATTTCGCCAAGCAGAGGGTGTGGGGCCCAAAATGGCCAAACGCTTATCTTTGGAACTTAAAGGACAAGAGAAAAAACTATTGGAGATGACCGCGTCCCCTGAGCATCTTCATGACGCGTTGGCTTCCGACTCGCTGACAACCCTTTCGCCTCACCTTCACGATGCGCTCAACGCTTTGGTGGGTCTTGGGTATACCCAGCAAGAAACACGCCCGCTTGTGACGCATTTGTTAAAGGAAGCCCCTGACCTTCCCCTAGAAACACTGCTGCAAAAAGCGCTGCAACGCCTGGCCACAAAAGTGGGGCGCGCATGACACATTCATCGCTGGCACAGCCCACCTTCACCCCGCTCGATCAAAAGGAAGCACAGTTAAGACCCTTGGCATTTGAAGACTTTGTGGGGCAAACTTCCCTTTGCCGCAATCTTAAAACCTTCATCCAAGCGGCCCACAAAAAAGAAGCACCGTTGGATCACGTGCTCTTATCGGGACCGCCGGGTTTGGGCAAAACCACCTTAGGACAAATCATTGCCCACACGTTGGGCACAAAGTTTCACATGACGTCAGGCGCTGTAATCGCACGATCAGGCGAACTGGCCGCCTTGCTCACCAACCTGGCCCCTCAGGATGTTTTGTTTATTGATGAAATTCACCGCCTTAACAAAACCATTGAAGAAGTGCTCTACCCAGCCCTTGAGGACGGCAAGCTTGACCTCATGGTGGGCGAAGGCCCGGCAGCCCGCTCTGTGCGCCTCACCCTCTCTCCCTTCACTCTGGTGGGGGCCACCACGCGGCAAGGTCTGTTATCAAGGCCTTTACGTGACAGATTTGGCATTGTGGGACAAATGACGTTTTATACACCGCACGATCTCACCACCATTTTGACGCAAGCCGCGCATAAGCTGAACACATCCTTTGATGGTGAGGCGGCCCTCTATTTGGCAGAACGGGCGCGCGGCACACCTCGCATTGCCCTCAGGCTGTTGCGACGCGTCCATGATTTTTCTTTGGTGGCAGGGCACTCAACGCTCACACAACCGTTTCTTGAAAAAGCGCTTCGTGAGCTGGGCATCGACCATGAGGGACTCGACACGTTGGATAAACGCTACCTGAACTATCTGGCGCATCAGTTTGCCGGTGGCCCCGTGGGCATTGAAACCTTGTCTTCCCTTTTGTTTGAGGAAAAACAAACCCTAGAAGATGTGGTGGAGCCTTTTTTAATGCAAAAAGGACTGATTCAGCGCACCCCCCGCGGCCGTACACTCACCGATGCAGGCTATCGCCACCTGAATCTGTCTCCGCCGCAGGAGGATGTCTCATGACGGTGTGGTCAGCGTTGATAAAAAACTTTGTGACGAAAAGCCTGCGGGCCTTAGCGTGGTTTACCAAAACCTTAGGCAGTGTGGTGGTGGCCTTGGCCATTGCCTCCTACCACCCCCAGGACCCCACCCCCAACATGGCCACCCAAGGAGAACCCCTCAATTTGTTGGGCCCCTGGGGCGCTATGATGGCCGATATGTTGATGCAAACCATGGGGTGGGCCACCTATGTGCTATCAGCCCTGTGGTTGTTATGGACGCTCCAACGCCTTATCAAGGTCGCCGTTTACCCCCTGCTACTCAGATGGTCGTCGCTTCTGGCTATGATCACAAGCCTCACGTGGTTGAGCGCTTCACAAAAAGCCTTTGCCGGCGGGGTTTTGGGTGAATGGATGATCCATCTCTGTCCCCCGGATATCTGGATGGTAAGGTTATTGATGATAGCCATCACCCTCGCATCTGGGGTGTATGTGATGTCATTGCGTATGAGGCATCTTGAACGGGCGCTCACCCACATGCGCGTGCTTTATGACTTTATGGGGGTCGTCTTAACGCATTATGGCAAAAAAATGTGGGGGATGCTCAAGACCTGGAAAACCCATCTTTCGCAGTTTATTGAAACATACATCTCTGTTTCCCCGCCTACCAGCATCATAGAAAATGTGGCACCTTCAGCTCTTAGCGAACCTGCCCCTTCCTTATCTGAAGTGCGCGAGGCAGCGCCACCGCCCAAGGCCACGGTTTTGCCTCATGCCCCCCCCAAAGCCCGTGAACCAAAGCTTGAGAAAGAAACGGAACCCGAAGAAACGCTCTCGCTTTCTGATTCTTTTTTGGCCATTAAAAAGCGTCATCATGGATCCGACCCTGCGCCCTGTGTGCCCCATGCAGATAACCTCCCCTCTTTGAGTTTGCTGCATGATGAGGCGGCCCACTTAACGCCTCCTTCTGCCACAGAGCTTGAAGAGCAGGTCAAAGCCTTGATGGGCGTTTTGAAGGATTTTGGCATTGCAGGGCAGATTCAAAAGGCGCGACCGGGCCCTGTGGTCACGCTTTATGAGCTTGAGCTGGCACCTGGCATCAAATCGTCGCGGGTGGTAAGTTTGGCTGATGACATCGCCCGCTCTATGAGCGCCCTGGCCACGCGCGTGTCTGTGATTCCTGGGCGTAACATCATCGGCATCGAGCTGCCGAACAAAGAACGGGAAACCGTTTTCTTGAAAGAAGTGTTATCACACAAAACTTTTGTCACCAACAAGGCGCGCCTGCCCCTGGCGCTGGGCAAAAATATTGCTGGCGACCCCGTGATTGTTGACTTGGCGCAAATGCCGCACCTGTTGGTGGCGGGCACGACAGGGTCGGGTAAGTCTGTGGGAATCAACACCATGATTCTCTCCCTCCTGTTTCGTTTACCGCCTGAAAGTTGTCAGCTGTTGATGATTGACCCGAAAATGCTCGAACTTTCTGTGTATAACGATATTCCTCACCTCATCACGCCTGTGATTGTGGATCCGAAAAAAGCGGTCCAAGCGTTAAAGTGGGCGGTGCATGAAATGGAGCAGCGTTATAAATCCATGTCAGCCATTGGCGTGCGCAATATTGATAGCTATAACAAAAAAATTGAGGAAGCACGCCAGCAAAACAAACGCCTGACACAGCGCGTGAAAACAGGGTTTGATGAAGACGGCATGCCCATTGTGGAAGAACGGGAGCTGCCCCAAACGCCCCTACCTTATATCGTCATTGTGGTGGATGAGATGGCCGACTTGATGCTGGTGGCCGGCAAAGAGATCGAAGGGGCTATCCAGCGACTGGCTCAGATGGCGCGTGCGGCGGGCATTCACTTAATTATGGCGACGCAAAGACCTTCTGTGGATGTGTTGACGGGCACCATCAAAGCCAACTTTCCCACGCGCCTCAGCTTCCAAGTCACCTCCAAGATTGACAGCCGCACCATTTTAGGCGAACAAGGAGCTGAACAACTTCTTGGGCGAGGTGATATGTTATATATGCCCCCCGGCGATCGCATGCAACGCGTCCACGGCCCTTTTGTAAGCGATGCTGAAGTTGAAGCGGTGGTATCCTTCCTGAAATCGACACAGGCCGATCGTCCTGCTTCTGTGGTGTTTGCACCTGACGATTCAGAAAAAGAGGTGGGCACAGACAGCGTTGATGAGAATGATGATCTTTTTCAAGAAGCGGTGAGGTTGGTGTTGCGGGACAAAAAAGCCTCTACCAGCTATATCCAGCGGCGCTTTCAAATTGGCTATAACAGGGCGGCGCGCCTCATGGAAGACATGGAAGCACAAGGCATTGTCTCGCCCCCCAATCATGCGGGCAAGCGCACTATTTTGAGAGAGGAAAGCGCATGAAACACTGGCAAGGCGTGTGCATGATGATTGTGACATTGGGTGTGCAGGCCTTGGCGCCTGCCAAGGCCGCCGTTGTTCTGCCTCAGAATATGCGCAAACCTGGGAAGCCGATGCCCACCTCCTCTCAAGGGCCTTCTCAAGGAAAATCGCCCGCTCAGCGCCCAACGCAAAACACGGCGCCCCCTCCTGTGCGCCGCACGCCTTCTGTCAAAAAAGATGCACGCACCCAATGCCTGGCCAGCCTTAACCGCATCCACACCTTGCAGGCCTTGTTTTTTGAAACACAAAACACGCGCGCCGCGCAAGGCACGGTGGCCCTTAAACGCCCCCAAAAGGGTGAGCAAGGGTTTGGCGCCCTAAGGCTTACCTACACACGCCCGTCATCTCTTGATATCCTCAGCCGCGGACGTACGCTGACCGTGCACAATAAGCAAACCAAAACAACTGAGACCCTGCCCGTGACCTCGACACCGCTTTCCCTTATTTTGCGCAAAGAACTCAAGCTGGGCCATTTTGTGAAAGAACGGTCTTTCGTGCAGGAAGGTGACCAGCTTTTGTGGACCTTGGAAGAGCCCCGTCAAAACCATGGAGGCTATGTCACGCTGATTTTTCATGCACACAGTTTTGCCTTTGAGGGGTGGCACATTCGTGATGTTTATGGCAACCTCATTAAAGTGCGACTTGGTAACGTTTGTCTCAACAAGCCTATTCATCCAAAACAGTTTGCCAATATAGGAACGCCCTGTGCTTTACAATGATGCTAACATATTTGCGCGCATTTTGCGCCAAGACATCCCTGCCAAGGTGATTTATGAAAATGATGCAGCGCTCTCTTTTTATGATGTGGCGCCCCAGGCGCCCGTGCATGCATTGGTGATTCCTAAAGGCCCTTTTGTCTGTGCCTCCCATTTTTTAGCGCAAGCCGCTTCTGAAGAAATGGCAGGGTTTTGGGACGCCGTGTCCGAGACTGTAAAAAAGTTGAACCTCTCCCCTAACGGCTTTCGTTTGATCAGCAATGAAGGCACCCATGGCGGGCAAGAAGTGCCGCACTTTCATGTGCACATTCTCGGTGGAGCACCGCTTGGCCCCCTACTCAACACACCCTCATGACACACGTGGGGATTTTTGCAACGCAAACGTTTGAGGGCACCTTATTAGCGGCTCAGCTTCCCGGGTCAGTACTTTATAAAACCCATGACGAGATGGCACGCGCCTTTGAAAAAAAGGCGTGTTGGGCCACCATCACACTTGATCATCAAGGCGCAACGCTCACCACTGCGCTCTCCACTCATGATGTCAAGAAACCGTTGGTCTTGACCCATGTGCTGTCTATGATGGAAGAAATAGGAACGCGTGTGAGCAAAAGCTATACCGTGGGCGACCATCTTTTTGACCCTGAAACCCAGCGCCTTATTGGCCCCAGATCCTGTACACTCTCCGCCAAAGAAACGGCTCTTTTATTGTGCCTTATTCATGCGCCTTCAGGGTGTATGCGCCGCGAAGCGTTGCTGAAAAACATTTGGCAATACACCCCCGATTTTGAAACCAAAACCCTTGAAACCCACATCTATCACCTGCGGCAAAAAGTGGAGACGACCCCTTCAAAGCCTCAGGTTCTTCTGAACACGCCTTTAGGGTATAAAATTCTCGTTGAAAGAACGCCAAAAGTGCCTTACAACAAAGACAGTGATAGTGTAAGGACACCTCGTTATGGCCTCTGATTTCTTCTTTGACCCCACGTCTTCGGCAGGAATATTTCTTCTCGTTGCCGCCTTCAGTGCTTTGCTTTACAGCCTGTGGGTTGCCCGCAAAATTATGGCCTTGCCGCAAGGGCTGGCCCGCATGAAAGAAATCGCTGGCGCCATTCAAGAGGGCGCTGAGGCGTATTTGCGCCGTCAATACAAAGCCATTGCTGTGGTGGGCGTGTGTGCTGCCCTGCTTCTTTTTTGGTGGCTCAGCGCTGCGGTAGCGGCGGGGTTTGTTTTGGGCGCTGTGCTTTCAGGCAGTGCAGGATATGCCGGCATGTATATCTCGGTCAGAGCCAATGTACGCACCACAGAATCCGCGCGGTTAGGCTTGGCGGAAGCGCTGAATGTGGCGTTTCAAGCCGGCAGCGTGACAGGTTTTTTGGTGACCGGCCTGGGGCTTTTGGGGATCGTGGGTTTCTTTATGCTGCTTTCGGCCATGGGCGTTCCCATGCGTCAAACCATAGAAGGGCTGATGGGGCTCAGCTTTGGGGCTTCGCTCATTTCCATTTTTGCACGCCTTGGCGGCGGTATTTTCACCAAAGGGGCTGACGTGGGCGCCGACCTTGTGGGTAAGATTGAGGCCGGCATTCCCGAAGATGATCCTCGTAACCCAGCTGTCATTGCCGACAACGTGGGTGACAATGTGGGGGATTGTGCCGGCATGGCGGCAGACCTTTTCGAAACCTATGTGGTGACCATCGTGGCCAATATGCAAATTGCGTTTATTCTCTTTCAAAGCTATGCCTATGACATGATGGTCTACCCGCTGCTGTTAGCGGCAGGGTGCATTCTGGGCTCACTCGTGGGCACAACCTTTGTGCGCCTGGGGAAAAAGCGTCACATCATGGGGGCGCTTTACAAAGGCGTGATTGCTGCAGGTGTGGTGTCAGCCCTTTTGGGATTCTTCATCACGCGCTCATTCCTTGGCCTGGATAGCCTCATTTCTGTGGGTGATCTGCAGGTCACGGGGTTAGATATGTTTATGGCCTCATTGGTGGGCCTGTTGACCACGGGGCTGCTGGTGTGGGTCACTGAATATTACACATCTACGCACTATCGACCCGTCAAAAGCATAGCTCTGGCTTCTAAAACAGGGCATGCCACCAACATCATTCAGGGCTTGGCCATTTCGATGGAAGCATGTGCGATCCCTGTGTTGGTCATTTGTGCGGGTATTTTATCGGCCTATGCGTATGCAGGCCTTTATGGCATTTCATTAGCGGCCACCACCATGTTGGCTTTGTCAGGCATGATTATTGCCCTCGACGCCTATGGCCCCATCACGGACAACGCGGGCGGCATTGCTGAGATGGCGGGATTACCCCCTGATGTGCGTAAGGTGACCGACGCCTTAGACGCCGTGGGAAACACCACAAAAGCTGTGACGAAAGGCTATGCCATTGGCTCGGCAGCGCTGGCGGCCATTGTGCTGTTTTCCTCTTACACGGCAGATTTGAAGGTCTATTTACCTGATCTGGTGCTTGAATTTCACCTCAGCGATCCTTATGTGCTGGTGGGATTGTTCGTGGGCGGCTTGTTGCCTTATCTGTTTGGCGCGTTTTGTATGACAGCTGTGGGCAAAGCCGCCGGCGCTGTGGTGGATGAAGTGCGCCGACAGTTTAAGGAGATTCCGGGCATCATGGAGGGCAAGGCCAAACCTGACTACGGACGTGCTGTGGACATGCTGACCAAATCGGCGATCTACAAAATGATTGTGCCCTCTTTGCTGCCTGTCACCGCCCCTTTTGTGGTGTACTTTGTGATTGCATCGTTTGCGACACAAAGCCAAGCGTTGCTGGCCGTGGGCGGCACCTTGCTGGGTACCATCATCACGGGTCTGTTTGTGGCCATTTCCATGACGTCTGGTGGAGGCGCCTGGGATAATGCCAAGAAATATATTGAAGACGGTCACCATGGCGGTAAAGGCGCTGAAGCACACAAAGCTGCGGTCACGGGCGATACGGTGGGGGATCCTTACAAAGACACTGCCGGACCAGCCATTAACCCCATGATCAAAATCATCAATATTGTGGCCTTATTGTTGCTGGTGTTTTTAGGGCGCTAAAAGGAGGGATCGACCCCCTGAAAACAGCACGGGGCAAAGCCATCTTTTAACGTGTTGCTTTCCTCCATCACCGAGAAAGGATATAAGGCCCTTTTGAAAGAAGGGAATGTGCCCCGGATAAAGGTTTTTTGGGGGGCTTCTCTTTTTGCTTTCAAATCCAGTAAAGAACAAAGAATGCAGATGAAGCTCTGATGCGAGTTTCGAGATGGTCGTAAGGCCCCCTGCGTGGTGCCTCTTTTCTGTAAAACCAAGCTTACCCCATTAAAGATGTGTGGGGCTCTTTGCTCTCTTCCCAGACCTTGTTGGGTTTTTTACCTATTTGTTTGGCGTGCCTGCTGGGCTACTGGGTTGCCCTCTGCCCCGAACCTCTTGCGCCTGCCCTCTCTGTTGCCTTCTTGGCTCTTTCTCTTGCACGCCTCGCCTGCTTCATCTCTGCACCCCTATCTTTGCATGGGCCCTTACCGACGCACGCAAACATTTGAAGGGTATACGGAAAGACTAGCCCTTACCACACGCTTTGTATATAAGAACCACCACATGAAATGAGGCGCACACCATCAAAAAAAAAGAGGGGTAAGGAGACGAAAGCAAGCGTTTGCCCATGCAAGACACACAGACAGGGACGCAAAACAGAGAGAAAATCCGCGCGACACCCAAAAGGCAATCACGCACGATCGCATGAATACAAAGATCAGGAAGGCAAACCTTCGAAGCGCCCTTAAGCCAAGCCTTCTAGTGAAAGCTTGATAGAAGGCCCCAT
>CBFICL010000021.1:0-22959 GCA_965661165.1 uncultured Holosporaceae bacterium
GATTCCCGTGTATTACTCACCCGTCTGCCACTCAATAGGCGAACCTATTGCGTTCGACTTGCATGTGTTAGGCATGCCGCCAGCGTTCATTCTGAGCCAGGATCAAACTCTCATGAAAAACAGATACATGATCTGCTCATAAGAAAATTGACTGACCTTGATAAAAGGTCAGCGAAAAATCGCTTACCCTTTTACCCTTCTCTATTTTCAAACTTCTCAAAGGACCTGATGCCACATAAGATGAATCCTAACACACCCTCTTCCTATGTCAACAAACAATTAACGTTTTTTCCCCTGACTACCGTTTGGGTTCAAAAGAAGTTGCTGCATGTCTTGAGTATAAGTCTCCAGCAGCTGTTTTTGATCATGGCGTCTTTGCAGCTGTGTGCCTTTCTTTTTCGTGTTAGTTTTTTCCTTTTCCAAACCTTTGCAAATATCAGAGGCCTTTTTCTGATCCTTCCCCAAACGTTGTGCAAGGCCTTTCAGGTCTTGATCAAACTTTTCGTCTATTTTAGATATTTTTTTATATAATTCAGCTATGGATAGTGGCCCTTCTGTACTCTTTTTTCCAATAAAAGCTTTTTTCATACGATCAAGATGCTGAACGGTCATCAAAAAAGCCTCTTGATCAAAAGTCCACACCTTTGCCACCTCTTTCATACCAAAAACAGACTGGCTTTCAGCGTCTTTATAAGGCATCACCGTGGACCGAAACTGATGGAGCGCTTCTCTTAAGTAAACATATTTGTTAAGAGGCCCCGGCGCTGACATGTTAAGAGGCACATGCTTGTCGAGCAATGATTGATACTGGTTTATATTTTGCGCAAGCAAAGACAAAAGCCCAGCAATCGGCTGATCATCACAAGTGACCGACACCGTCACAGGGGACATGCTCTCTGGCATGGGTTTTTTGAGGGTGATCGTCACCCCCTCCAACGCATCATCAATAATATTGCTATCCCGTGAGAGTCGCACACCATCAATGCTAACAGATGCACATCTATCTGGAGATGACGATGATGGGCGGTTGCTCAGCCCAAGACGCCTTAAAATAGCATTTTCTTGATCATCCCGAAGATAGGGTTGTTTATCCACATGTTTTTTGAAAGACAGCTGATAGCGCCCTGGCGAAACGCAAATACATTTTGCCGTCAAGGTGTCAGACATCGTGTCATTTATGCCGCGCACGATGTTCTGAAGGGATGTTTTTTCTGTGATGCTCACGCGCGGTGATCCATTTAAAACTAATTGACCTTTAGGAAGCGCAAGAGGTTCTGTAAGCGATGCTGCCTCAAAAGGCTGCATCTGGATCCAATCTTGGTTTGTGCTGGCCAGCTTGTGTACAAAAAGATCAAATGTGCCATGAGGGCCTTGGTTGCTGCGCACATCCATAAATGCTTGCGCCTCTGTTGGCATGACCACTTTATATTGCTGCCAAAGATCTGGTGACACCAACTTTTCTAAACATACCTGAACCCCCGCAAACGCTTGCTTCACCTCATGGAGCGCCGAAGCTGTTTCATAGGTTTTTGCATGCTCCTTCTTCAATTTTTCAAAGCGCGCCTCATAACCAAGATTCAGCCTTTTGCACATATGCTCTGGTTTGACAGACTGATGTTGAAAAAAGTCTTCACTCAGACCAATGTCTGCTGGCACCAACCACGTGGGCTCTTCCAATTCTTTCGGTGTTTTTTCAGGATCAAACGTAGATGCAGAAGACCCGCGTATCCCCTCACCTGAAGAGAACCGGCCCTGCGCGCCGTGAAAGGAGGTCGCACCCGATGAAAACACGACGGCCAACCTATTCAAAGAGTTGAGAAAAGACGTGCAAAAAAGGGACCAATTAACAAGACAGCCTAAGCCACCCCGTCAGGCAACAACACATCCTCTAACTGGGCAATAAGCAACCCAAGCTTCTTCTTTTGTAGCCTAAGGCGGGCATACTCAAAGCTGGGGGGACGGCTGTCCGCACCCAGTGCTTCCATTTCACGCACCAGGTGATCATAACGTGTCCTCAAAGAGGCAAGGCGCTCAAGGTCCATAAACACTTATCTCAGAAGGCTTCATACCTCTTCTCTTATAGGCATTTATACGCAAAAAGTAAAGAAACCTTTTTAAAAAGCATTCATTCTTGCAAGATCTTTCCTTTTCACGCAAGAAACCTTATGGCACCATGATCACGATAGGGAAGAGATGATCGACACCATGCTTGAAAAATTAAGTCAGGCCGCCGAACTTGAAAAAAAGTGGGGCGATGCACTCAGCTGTCCTCCGCCAACGCCTTCAAAGGTCAAGGGAAAGCTGGCCATGACGCTGCCGCCACCGAATGTGACGGGCACACTCCACATTGGTCATGCTCTAACTTATACCCTGCAAGATGTGTGGATTCGCTTTTGGCGCATGCAAGGTTTCGAGGTGTTAGCCCAACCTGGCCTTGACCATGCGGGCATTGCCACGCAAATGATGGTGGAACGCCACCTGGCCAAAAAGAATTTATCTCGCCAATCCTTGGGCCGCCAAAAATTTGTTGAAGAGGCCATGGCCTTTAAAGAAGCCACAGGTGATGTGATCATCAACCAGCTCAAACGCCTGGGCGTCTCCGCCAATTGGGACAGGCTGATATTCACCTTGGATCAACCCGTGCAAGACGCGGTGCGAGATGTTTTTGTTTCTTTATTTAACGAGGGCCTTATTTATCAAAGTGAGCGCCTGGTTTATTGGGACACACACTTTCAAACGGCACTCTCTAACCTTGAGGTGCAAAACAAAGACGTTGCAGGAAATTTGTGGACCCTGCGCTACACACTGGCAGATGACCCCCAAGGGTTTATCGATATTGCCACCACAAGACCTGAAACCTTGTTTGGTGACCAAGCAGTGGCAGTGCACCCGGGTGATGCGCGTTATAAAGATTTGATTGGCAAGCATGTTTATATACCGCTCACCACGCGCGTTGTCCCCATTATCGCAGATGACCGCGTGGAGCAAGACAAAGGCACGGGCGCCCTTAAAATCACACCTGCTCACGATTTTTTGGACTTTGACATTGGCCAGACCCACAATCTTGCTGCTCTTTCCATTCTTGATGAAGGGGGGCGCTTGAATGCACAGGTGCCTGAGGCGTTTCAAGGTCTGCCTGCACCCAAAGCGCGGCAAGCTGTTTTGGTGGCGCTCGAACACGAGGGGCGTCTGATCGCACAAACCCCTGTGACCCACGTCGTGCCTTATGGTGACCGCTCAGACACCGTGCTCGAGCCGCGCATTACCAAACAATGGTTTCTCAACGTCAAGCCACTGGCTGACAAAGCTCTTAACGCTTTGGATACGCAAGCTTTTTCCTTTTTGCCTGAACATTATGCCGGCGTGTATCGTCATTGGCTTAACCATATTGAACCCTGGTGTCTTTCCCGGCAGCTGTGGTGGGGACACTCCATCCCCGCGTGGTATGGTCCCGATGGACACGTGTTTGTGGCGACCTTTTCTGCCGATGCTGAAAGCCAAGCCCAAGCGCACTATGGGAAGCCAGTGACGCTGGTTCCCGATGAAGATGTGCTGGACACATGGTTTTCTTCAGCCCTGTGGCCTTTTGTTACCCTGGGCTGGCCTGAAAAAACAACACTTCTGTCAGACTATTATCCTACCCAAACGCTGATCACGGGATTTGACATCATCTTTTTCTGGGTGGCGCGCATGGTGATGATGGGCACCCATTTCACAGGCAAGGCGCCGTTTCGTGAGGTGTATATTCATGGATTGGTGCGTGATTTATCACGGCAAAAAATGTCAAAAACCAAGGGAAATGTTATTAATCCCTTGGACGTCATGGATGAATATGGGGCTGATGCGTTACGCCTTTCCTTGGCCACGCTTTCTACGCCCGGTCATGATATTGCGTTTGGCACCCACCATGTGGAACTATCACGTAATTTCTTGACCAAACTATGGAACGCGGCGCGGTTTGCTCTTAGTAAGGGCATGACGTGGCCTTCTTCTCTTGCGCTAGAGAACCTCCATCCTTTGCACGCATGGTTGGTGCAAGAAATAACGGCGGCCCAAACCACGTATCTTCACGCCATGAAAGAAGGGCGTTTTTATGAGGCAGCACACACCATTTACCATCTGGTTTGGCGCACCTATTGCGATCAATATATTGAAATGAGCAAAGCCCTGTTGCAAGAAGACACGCCTGCCCTCACACAAGAAGTGCAACACATGGGGGGATGGGCTTTGGGCTGTTGTTTGCACATGCTTTATCCCTTTTCCCCTTTTATGACCACAGAACTATGGTCTCACCTGGCGCCCCATACCTCGCCCCTTTATGCTACGTGCTGGCCAGAAGATGGTTTGTGGCCCCGACCTGATCAAAACGCCGGACAAACACCCTCTCCTATTCATGATGTGTTATTATGGGCGGAGGAAATTCGTCGCATACGGGCCCTTTTGCAGATTCCGCCAAAAACATCGCTCCCTGTGGTTGCTTGGGTGCCTGCGTTTATCAGCAAACATCGCTTTTTTATAGAGCGCTTCTTGAATGTCACCTTTGACAACGATGATCCTCACAATCACCAAACGGGCGGCATGCATGGTGTGGTAAATGGGCTCTCTTTCTTTATTAAACTGGCCGGGGTGGTGGATATGCACCAAGCTCAGCAACATCTGGTCAAAAAGAAAGAAAAAATTTCATCTGAATGTCTTAGACTCCAAAACAAAATGAAACAGCCCCACTTTACAGAGAAAGCACCGGCGCATCTTGTGGCAGAAACCCAAGACAAACTGAAAACGTTGTCTCATGAAGAGGAGCTGATTTCTCATCTCCTTTCACATATGAGGATTGCTACATGAGTCATCCTATGTTCCACGACTTTTTATCACCTAACACCCATCACCTGCTCAAGGAGGCTTTTGTGGGGCGAGATGGGGGTGAGCTTTTTCTTGAAGCTCAAATCGCGGAAAGCCTGCGCTTTGAAGACAATGTGCTTAAAGATGCCACCTATCATCAAACGCAAGGCTTTGGCCTGCGCCTTCTCTCGGGGTCTTGCAGTCTGTATGCCCACAGCCCTCATCTTACACACCACGCCCTTCAAGAGGCAACCTCGGCATTACACACCTTGTCACCCGCCGCGGGTTCTGTGATTGAAATTAAACATGCACACACGCCATACCCTGCTCATGCCTCATCACCTAGGGTTTCTTTTAAAGATAAGGTCAGCCAGCTGGAACGCATGAATGCTTTTGCACGCGCCTTAGACCCCCGCGTTGTGCAAGTTTCTTTGTCTTGGGGGTTGAGAGATCAAGATATCTTAGTGCAAAGGCCTGATCACCCTGATGTGGGGGATAAGCGCATTTATGCCACCTTAACCAGCATGATTACCGTAGAAGATAAAGGGCGCCGTGAATACGGCTATGTCAGTCTGGGGCGCAAAAAAGACACAGATTTTATGGATGAAGCTGTCTGGCAACGCCAGCTCAAAGAGGCCTTGCGTAAAGCCCTTGTTTCTCTTGAATCGATCCCCGCTCCTGCAGGCGCGATGCCCGTTGTGTTGGGCCATGGGATTACAGGTATTTTGCTTCACGAAGCCGTGGGTCATGGATTGGAAGCTGATTTTAACCGCAAAGGTCATTCTGTATTTTCTAAAAAAATGGGCCACGTGGTTGCCAGTCCGCTTGTCACCATTATTGATGATGGACGACCCGACATTGGCATGCCGCATCACCACGGCTCGCTCACGATTGATGATGAGGGCACACCGACACAGAAAAACACACTCATTGATCAAGGCGTTGTGTGTGGGTATATGTCGGACGTCTTAAATGCGCATCTGATGGGCCAACCTTCTTCGGGCAATGGGCGCCGGCAGGGCTACGCCCACATGCCTATGCCCCGCATGACCAACACCTATATGGCACCAGGAACTTCCGCGCCAGAAGATATGATCGCCTCGATCGACAAAGGCATTTATGCCGTAGGCTTTGGTGGTGGGCAGGTGGATATTGTGTCAGGCAACTTTGTGTTTGCCTCCAGTGAAGCCTATCTTATTGAAAAAGGAAAAAAGGGGCCACCCATCAAAAATGCTACCCTTATTGGCAATGGGCCTGACGTGATGAAAAAAATCGCTATGGTAGGCAATGATCTCACCCTTGACCCAGGTGTAGGCTATTGCGGTAAGGCCGGGCAAAGTGTTTTGGTGGGGTTGGGACAACCCTCTTGCCTTGTGTCAGAAATGACCGTGGGCGGCGCACAAACATAAGCCTTTTGCCAAAACCTCCACAAACGTTTATGGCCCTTGAGAGCAGGCGGGCTCATTCAGGCCTTTAGAAGAGGCCTCAATAACGAAACCCCGCTCTCAGCAAAAAGGCATAAGAATGGTGGCTGTGCTTGAGGGTGGGAATATTACGCTGACCATAATAACTTTTGAGGCCCATTTTTTCCACACTGCCCTCCACAAACATCAGATCACCAAGGGGCATGTGCACATGAATATCCCAGTCTAGGCCCCTGCCCACCATGACATTGACGCCCACACCCAAATCAGCCAGCGTTTCAAAATGTTTATGCACACCGAAGGTCAGCTCACATCCTTTATGACCTGAAGGCACAAACTCCACACTCACCGGAAAAGACAGACTATGCGACGCCCTATAACCACTCTTGACGCGATAAGATGTGCCTTGGGTCAAAAAATAAACCTCAAGATCAGGCGCTCTGATGCCATAAAACTCCAGAGGCGTCACATGTTGTTCAATGGGTAAATCCCCATGGGTGAAAGACAAGATATAGCTATAGGTAGAGGCGCTTAATAAGAACGACATCAAGCTGGCCTTATGTCGCGTTCCTTTGCTGATGGGCATGTGATCTGTATGGTAAAGACCGTTCATCAACTTTTGTGGATAGAAAAGCCCCCCTAGTTTGCCCATAAGGTAGGGAATAAACTCACTGGAATGGGCACGCCCTGCATACACACCATCGCCTAAATCGCCAGCAAACCGCATGATGTTGTTAAGGCCTGACACGGCCACCATAAACGCTTCATCTTCTTCCGGATTTTCAAGATCGTGTGTCCCTTCAGGGTGCCACAATCTTTCTTTCGGAAAGGCCCGTCCCATGCGAAAGGGGTTCAAAAACAAATTGCCTGCAAACGAAAAAGGATTGTGACAGATTTTTCCCCCTTCATTGACGCCCACTTCAAAATCCACGTCATAACCAAAAGCCCTCAACCGGGAATAGCGGCCATACTCATGATAAGACACCAACTCCGTTAAGCTGATCCACAGATTCAGAGGAATGTCACCAAGGGTTAAAAAAAGGGGATTTCTTTCCATCATCCATGTGTCAGACAAGGTATCCAGCAAAGCACCATGGGCCATGTTGATCTCTTGAAAAAAGTGAGAGAAGGCCATATTGCTGTTGGACCACACCAAAGGCGCGTTGATAAAATAGCCTGAGCTTAAAGAGACTGTACGCTCACCACCCACGGCCAAGCATGGCCCCCAAAAGGATCCCCACACCAACAAACAAGCTATGAATTTGTTAAGACGAAACATTTGCACGGGCTCACGTTCACAAAAAGCAGTCGTCTCATACTAGTATGAAGATACGCTAAAAAATAGACAATGTTACTCAAAAATTTTAGACAACCGCGCAAACCAAAAAAGTGACTTCTTTTTTGCCTGAACCTCTATCGAAGCCAGGGTGATAAGTGCTTTTTCTATTTGCGCGATTGACCAGGAAGACATCTTATTTTGACAAAGCTGTTTATCCTCAAAAAAGAACGGCGTGGCGAGCCCTTGTACGGCTTTCTCAAAAGAGAGGTGCGCCTCTACGCCCGTTTTCACAAAAAGCATTTTCGTAAAAAAAGAGGCCAAGGACCGCAAAGAGATGAGGATCTCTTGGATATCCGAAAGCCTCGATAGTTCGTAGATAGCCGCTTTTTTCTCACGTGCAAGCACAGCTTTTTTGAGGGAAACCGTTTGTGGGTTCCCGTGATCTAACAGCTTTGTATCTTCAAGGGAAAGCGGGGCTTCGTGATGAAGAAGATAGAGCTTTTCTCGCACACATGGCCAATCGGCCAGCGCAATTTCTTCGCACACATAGGACAACAGGTTTTTTTCTACACGCACGCCCAACCACGCTAAACTATGGGGGAAAAATACTTTTTTTAACGCTGGCGCGACGTTTTCATAACATGCAAAGACACCATAGGTTTGGCTTTCTATCGCCTTTTTGATCACCGATGATGTTTTTTTAAGCTTAGGGCCTGTGAACACAAGGAAAGCATCGTGCTCTAAAGCCAGCATGTCAGCCATGCGTGCGTGATGAGTGTTGTCGACACCCTCAATCACAAACAAACGATAAGATGATTCATGAGAAAAAAGATCAGGCTGGAGATAGGTGTCTGGATCGTTAACAAAAGAAGCTGCATCCACAAAAGAACACGCCACCTCTTCGTGTTTCGATTGCATATAGCTCTCCAACGCCCACACAAGAAAATGCTGCACCTCTTCAGATACGCCATAGAGAAACAAGCCCTTAAGCTTCTCTAAAGAAGAAATAAGATGATTGGCATAAACGATCACGACGCGGGATGCTCCTTAAAATAGGTGGCCAGAGTCAAGACAAGACTGTTAATCAGGCGATCAATATTGGCCTCTTCAGCCGTTTTTTGCGCTGAGCTTACAGCAAAAAATTCATCTTCAATCAAATTATAAGATCCATGCGCTTTAAGAATTCCCGTGGTAAGCACCTGATGATCTTTATCCAAAAGTTTATACGTGATTTTTGTGGTGATACGATCACGAATCGCCACGCCTTCTTCAGAAAAAGCCAGAATACTTTTTTCTGTGGAAAGAGAGATGTCTAAAAAATAGTCATAAGACGTGGCTTTGTGGGACTGAATTTTTTCCATCAACTGAAGACGCATATACTGCCCTCGCCTGTCGTCAATAGAGTGGACATACAGTTTGTGAAGCTTAGATTGCACTCCCTCAGGAAAAGAGGTCAAAAGCGGGGCACAGCCCTGGAGCAATAAAAGGAGAAGGCCACTGACTCTATGCAAGAACCACATTGATAATCCGATTTTTCACAAAAATGATCTTGCGCACCTCACGCTCATGAAGGGCTTTGGCTACCCATGGTGTCTGGGTCAGCGTTTTTTCCACAACCTCACGCTCAGCATCCATAGGCACATCGATCTGTCCTTTTGTTTTGCCATTTATTTGAACAGGCATGGATAGCGTCTCTTGCGATAACCATTTTTCTTGTGCTTCAGGCCAGGGTGCTTCATGAACAAAACCTTGTTCGCCCATCTTGGCCCAAAGCGCTTCTGCCAAATGAGGCGTCACAGGTGCCATCAATTTAACAAACCCTACCCACACGTCATATAAAACCCGTTCATCTTGAGCTTCTTCACAGGAAAAGGATGCCAACGCCCCCACAATTTTGTAAAGATTCGCCACATATTTGTTAAAGTGTAGGTGCGTCAATGTGTCGTCAATAGCGCAGACCCCTTGATGATAGGTACGTAAAAGATGTTTGGCAGACTCGCCATAAACAGCCTGTGATGACGCTTTTGGCGCATTTTTTCCTTTGCTGATATCAGGAGCGTGCTGTGTGAAAAGACGCCATACTCGCGCGATGTGACGCCAACTTCCTTCAATGCCTTCCCTGGTCCACTCCATGTCTTTCTCTGGAGGGGTATCTGATAGAAGGAAAAAGCGTGTGGCATCCGCGCCCACTTCTTTCACGATATCGTCAATGCTTACGACATTGCATTTTGATTTACTCATTTTCTCAAGCCGCCCCACAGTCAGCGGAACGCCTTCTTGGCTGTGAGTCCATGTGCCATCACTGTTGCGGTGGGCGTCTGTGGGATAGTGCCATTCGCCTTTGTCATCTTGAAAGGTGCGGTGCACTACCATGCCCTGGTTGAATAGCCCGGTAAAGGGCTCAGTGAAAGAAAGAGGATACCCTGCCTTTTTGAGCGCGTGCATGAAAAAGCGCGCATAAAGAAGGTGCAAAATAGCATGCTCCACACCGCCAATATAGTGCGCCACAGGCATCCACTGTTTCACAGCTTCAGGGTTAAACGCCTCAGGAAAAGACGGGGAGCAAAAACGCAAAAAATACCAAGACGAATCAAAAAAGGTGTCTAAGGTGTCTGTTTCACGCACGGCTTGTTTGCCACATTGCGGGCACGCCACATGTTTCCACGTGAGATGGTGATCAAGCGGGTTGCCGGGCACATCAAAGGAAACATCTTCTGGAAGCTTCACAGGCAAATCTTCCTCAGGCACAGGTACAGCGCCACACGACTGACAGTGGATCATGGGAATAGGACAGCCCCAATAGCGTTGGCGCGACACCCCCCAATCCCTGAGGCGCCACGACACATCCTTGCGTCCACAGCCCCGCTCCTCCAGCTGCTGGATCATCGCTTTTTTTGCAGAGGCCACATCAAGGCCATCTAAGAAAGAAGAGGCCATCAACTGGCCATCTCCTTCATAGGCAGCAGCATTAAAATCGTGGGGCTGAGACGCCGGTTGGATAACAGGCAAAATAGGAAGCCCTTTTTGTTTGGCAATGTCAAAATCCCGGGCATCATGCGCTGGGCATCCAAACACAGCGCCTGTGCCATAATCCATCATGACGTAACTCACAATATACACAGGCAAGGTTTGATCAGGAAGCAAGGGGTGTTGCACCTCAAGCGGCGTTTTGATGGCCCGCTTTTCCACAATCTCTTGGCTCACAGCCGCGGTGTTATGTTGCTGACACCACGCTAAAAAAGAGGCTATATCGGCATGCTCCTCCCCCAATTTTTTGGCCATGGGGTGGTCGGGGGACAGCCCTAAAAAGCTGGCCCCAAAAAGGGTGTCGGGACGGGTTGTGAACACCTCAATCTTTTCTCGCGTGTTGTTGAGAGGAAAAAAGATCTTTGCCCCCTCAGAGCGTCCGATCCAGTTTCTTTGCATGGTCTTGACCTTTTCAGGCCATTGCGTAAGCGTGTCTAACCCTTTAAGAAGGTCTTCTTTAAAAGACGTAATCTTCAAAAACCACTGCTTGAGGGGCTTTTTTTCCACCAGGGCGCCTGATCGCCACCCGCGGCCATCAATGACTTGTTCATTGGCCAGAACCGTTTTTTCTACAGGGTCCCAATTGACGTAGGATGTTTTTCGCTCCACAAGACCCGCCGACAAAAAGCGCAAAAACATTTTTTGTTCATGCACATAATAAGAAGGATCACATGAGAAGATTTCTCGTGACCAGTCATAAGACAGGCCCAGTTTCTTTAAGTTCTCAGCCATATCCTCTGCATTTTTATAGGTCCATTCTTGCGGGTGAACGCCATGCTTGAACGCTGCATTCTCGGCCGGCAACCCAAAGGCGTCCCAACCAATGGGATGCAATACTTTTTTCCCCAATGCCCGTTGATGACGGGCCATAACATCCCCGAGCACATAATTTCTGGCATGACCTACATGAATTTTCCCCGATGGATACGGAAACATCTCCAACACATATATGGCCTTTGGGTCCGGCACATCTTCTACAGAAAAAGCGTGCTTGTCGGTCCATATTTTCTGCCAGTGAGCTTCAACGTCATGAAAGTTATATTTAGAGGTCATAATGATCTTTTTCCATCGTTATCGCGAAGGTTGTTAACCCATTTTTCCCGTGTTTCTGCTGAGGTGGCCGACAACCGCCATGTCCCCTGGTGACGTTCTTGGGTGAGCACCACACAGTGAAGATTGCCCCCATCTGAAAGGTTGACCGCTTGACCGGGTTTGAGATTGGTGACAATCATTTTGACCCTCGTATGAGGCAGAGAGGCTTCTGTATACCAATCTGTCTCAACATATTCTTTGTCCCAATCAATCTTGTGAAGGCCCATAAACGCCAAAGTGTTCACTACAGATGAGAAAGAGATGTGCTGCGAAGGGGCTTGAGGTACAGGGGAAGCAGACGGCGCCGGCTTGCTGCCAGAAACCAAGACGATATCTTTTTGAAACAGTTTACCCATGGCGGCGGTGCGCTTGTCCTCTCGAGAGAGCGGTTTCTCATAAGACATGCCCGAACACCCGCACAACACACCCAACACAACAAAATAGGTTGCCTTTTTCATGCACACCCCCTCTATGTCACACCATACTCACTATCGCTGATCAAGCTTAAACTCAATGCGCCTGTTTTTTGCATAGCTTTCTTGTGTGTACCCCTTATCAAGCGGATAATGTTCTGCAAACCCAGAAGGGACAAGGTGCTTTTCAGGAATGCCCTGACTTTTTAAATAGTCAGCCACCGCCCTGGCGCGCGCCAAAGACAAATCAAGATTCGAAGAAAACCTGGCGCCCACACGCATGGGCACACAATCTGTATGGCCATCAATGCGCAACACCCACGGAATGGCTGGAGAAATTTTTTGAGAAAGCTCCCTCAAGCTCTGGGCCAACACATCCAAATTTTCTTTACCCACAGGGCTGAGCACATCTGACCCTGAAGGGTAAAGCACTTCAGACTGAATCACAAAACGATCATCCACAATGCGCACGCCCTTTTCTTTTTCAAGCAAGCCCTTAAGCTTCGCCATAAATTGAGATCGGTGGGCATCCACCCTTTTTTGAGAGGCTTCCAGCAGCACTCGATTTTTCTTCTCAAGCACCTCAATGGTGGCCTCTTTTTCTGACAGCACTTCTTTTGATGTGACGATCTCTTCATCCAAAGCCCTTACGCGCTCATTAAGCATCTCAACACCCTCTTGCAAAGAGCGTATGGAAGCTTCTTTTTCATCTCTTATGTGCTCTAGATTTTTTGTTTTCGCCTTGTGTGTTTTGAGATCTTGATCAAGGCGCGTTGACTGTTTCTGAAGGTGATCAATCAAGGTCTGCCTCGTGCGCAGAGAACCTCTGACCTCAAGGCCTGCCATCATCAAAAAAAAGATGAATAACAAGAAAACCAACAGCAGCGCAGAAAGGGCATCCACAAAACCAGGCCAAAGCGATAAGGGGCGGGAGGTAGAAAAACGTTGACGCATCATAAGAGTAAAAACACCATGGTGCCCGAGGCCGGAATCGAACCAGCGACACGCGGATTTTCAGTCCGCTGCTCTACCAACTGAGCTACCCGGGCTTTGTCCTAAGGTTAAATGCAAAAGTGAACCAGTGTCTAGCAAGAAATTTCACTTATTCACTTAAGACGCTTTTTTGAGAGAAAGCCTTTCTAGCGGCAAAAGATTCATCAACGCCCTAAGCTCTTGTCTGGCGGACACATGAGAAAATGTAAGCGCCTCTTCAGAAGCATCAAGATCAAGAAGCGTGAGGCCACTGAGAAAAAGTTCTCGGAAAATAACACGCTCACCAAACCCAGAAGCCAGTTTAAAGCCGATGCGCTTAGACAAAGGCTCAAGCACGCTATCTACCTTCTCCTTGTTTTTTGTAAACAAATGCCCCAAGCGATTGCGCACCACAATCCACTCCATCGGACTGTGGGATTGCATGATTTTTCTTTTTCTTTCTTCCCACACAGTTTGAGCGTAAATGCTGGGAGAAAGATCTGGTGTCCCCTCTTTGTCTTCAACATGGGCCAAAAGATCAAGATCAATAAAGCTGTCGTTGATGGGTGTGATGAGTGTGTCAGCAAGGCCATGGGCTTGGCTAGACAACGCTGTATGGCTTCCTGGTGTGTCAATGACTATGACATCACACATCTTAAGGGCCGAATCATTCATGATGGATAGCATTTTTTGCGGATCTTGCGTGTGGCTTTCTGCTATACGCACATGCTCAGGACAAGGAACCGCTTGGGGATTTTTGTCATTATAGCTTTTTCTGTTGTCTAGATAACGAGACAAGGTCCCTTGACGGCCATCTAAATCCAGGCTCCCTACGCAATATCCATCATACAAAAGGCTCACAATCACGTGCATAGCCAACGTCGATTTGCCCGTTCCTCCTTTTTCATTGCCCAAAACAATGATAAAGGGAAGACTGTTTTTATTTTTTTCAGACATAAAAAACCTTTTTCTTGCTCATTTTAAGCAACACATGGCGGCCCATCACTTTTTCCTTAAAGAAACATACATAAAAAAGCCTATCAGCGGAGATATAGCTAAAACAAAAAGAATAATCAATGAAGAAAGCGCATTCATCTCTGGCGTAATCCCCGTTTTGAGTTGAGAAAACACTACCATAGGCAGCGTTGATGAGGATGGTCCAGATGTAAAGCTGGCAATTACCAAGTCATCCATAGAAAGAACAAAGATCAAAATCCATGCAGACACAAGAGAAGGAACAATAAGAGGCAACGTGATAGAAAAAAAGACCTTAGAAGGCTGGGCGCCCAAATCTAATGCGGCCTCTTCAAGCACAGGGTCAAGGTCAAGCAACCTGACCCGAAGCATTAACGTTGTGTAGGCTGAAAAAATGGTTGTATGCGCCACAATCACTGTTAGCAAGCCGCGCCCATGGGGCCAGCCTAATAAACGCTCTGAAGCCACAAAAAAAACCAATAACGCTAGACCAATGGCCACCTCGGGCACCACAAGTGGCGTGACGGACAAACTCTCTATCAACCCACGAAACCGTGCACGCCTGAACCGCACAAAAAGCAGCGCACATAAAAGGCCAATCAATACCGCGCATGTGGCTGAAAAAAAAGCCACCTGAAACGAACGTGCCACAGACTGCCACAGCTCTGTATTCATCAACAGCTTTCTATACCAAACAAGGGAGAATCCAGACCACTGCCCCAGAGAGGGGGACGCATTAAAGGAAAACAACACCACAAACGCGATGGGGGCATATAAAAAGGCATACACCACGGCCATCATCGAAGAGATACTCAAAGAAATACGTTTTTGTGACATATCACACCCTCACATAACTGAGACTGGTTTTTGCCAAGGGAGGCGGCACACGAAACACAGAAAAAAAGGTTTCAAGCCCACAGATAAACAACCGCGAAGAAAGAAAGCGCAGGCCTAGTAGATAAAGAAGAAACGCATTCATCGCCCAAGAAGCATGGTCCACATAAAAGCACATCAGGTTTTTTTTAACAGCGAAAATAGCTTCATAAGAAAAGGCGTCACCGGACGTCTTAGATAAGGATAAGAGTTTACCTTCCCGTGAAAAAACTAAGGACGAGATGTCCATCATGCCAGGCAAGACGTCAAAAATTTTTTCTACCCCCCCATAAAGGGGCAATGCCGAAATAATATCCGGACGTGGGCCAAAAAAGCGCATATCGCCACGCACAATGTTCCACAATTGCAAAAGCTCATCCACTTTTAACAAACGTAGCACCTTTCCTGGCAAGGTTACTCTGGGGTGATGATCAAGGGTGTAAGGATCTTCGTGCCCGGATAGAGACATGGTGCGTATTTTGACCATGGAAAAGATTTTTTTATGCTTTCCCACCCGTTTGCTAGTATAAACAGGATTTTTTCTATCCCACACAAAAACCCAAAAGAGGGCCAGCAACCAAACGGGAGAGAGGCTTACAAACAACAAAAAAGCCACCAGGCGCGAGATCACATCCATCATCACGCAATCTCCTGTTGAAAACATCTGCGTAATAGGGCACTTTTCCACAAAAAGATATCAATCATTTTTTAGAAAACGTTTTCTTATACTCTATGCACACATAAATAACCACGTTATACACAAGTTAACCGTGATGTCCACATGATGTACACCCTGATTTATCACCATCTTTTCACATTTTTACTGCCCCAACAAATAAAACAACATCCTCTTACTCTTTTATGATTCTTATAGATACCCTTTTGGGAAAAACCGCATCCCCCCTGCCCCTCTGGCTAATGAGACAAGCTGGGCGGTATTTACCAGAATACAGAAAGCGAAGAGAAGCCTTTCCGCACTTTCTCGATCTTGTTCTTTGTCCTGAAGCTGCGAAGGACGTGACGCTACAACCCATTCAGCGATTTGACTTCGACGCCGCTATTTTGTTTGCAGATATTCTGGTGGTTCCCTATGGTCTGGGACAGAAGGTGGTGTTTGCTAATGGCATTCATATGGATAGCATTGATAACATCAACGCTCCATTCGACAAAGAGTCTTTCTATCAAAAGGTGGCTCCTGTGATGGAAACCATTAGCCTCACGCGTCAAGATCTTTCCAAAGATAAGGCGCTTATTGGTTTTGCCGGCGGCCCCTTCACGGTTTTGTGTTATATGCTAGAAGGCGGTAGCAACCACGGGTTTCCCAAGGCGCGATCCTTTGCTTTTTCTCAAAGAAAACGCTTTGAGCAATGGTTAGACATTATGACGGAGGCCACTATTTTCTATCTTGAAAAACAAATAGAGGCAGGCGTGAATGTTGTTCAGCTTTTTGAAACGTGGGCCAGTCTTGTGCCTTGGCCTTATCAGCACGAATGGATTGTAAAACCTCTCACAAAAATCATTTCGGCCCTGCGTGCACAATGGCCGGATTTTCCTGTGATTTCATATCTTAAGGGGGTGGGCCAGCTTTTGCCGTGTTATGCCCAAGCATCGCACACCACGGCCCTGTCCCTTGACACAACCTATGATCTTGAAGATACAAGCTCTTTTTCTTGTGTGCTTCAGGGAAACCTAGACCCGCAGATTCTTGTGGAGGGTGGCGATGTGCTTGAAGAAGCTGTAGAAAAAATTAAGAAATATGCACATAAAAGGCCTTTTATCTTTAATTTAGGTCATGGCATTTTGCCGCAAACACCGGTGGCTCATGTCGAGCAACTTGTGCGCTTGGTCAAGGGGTGAGGATGTCGTGAAAAAAGCTCTTGTGCTGATGAATTTTGGTGGCCCACGTTCTTTAGATGATGTGGCGTCATTTTTAAAAGATCTCTTCTCAGATCCGTGCGTTTTTGAATATCCATCTTGGATTCGCCGGCTTTTGGCCCATTATATTGCTAAGAAGAGAGCCAAGTCTGTGGCCAAAAGCTATGCGCTGATGGGGGGAAGGTCTCTTGTTTTTGAGAGCACAGAAAAGCAGTCAAAGGCTTTGCGTGAGAAGCTCAACCATGCTTATGATGTGTTTTGTGCTATGCGCTATGGCTCGCCCTCCATCAAGGATGTGATAGGTCAATTAAAGGACTATAAACCTCAGGAAGTGTTGTTGCTTCCCATGTATCCACATTTTTCTCTCACCACAACGCTTTCGTGCTTTAAGGAGTGGGAAAGGGAGGTTAAGCGACAGGCTTTTTCTTATCCCACAAAACGTATTTGCTGTTACCCTAAAAATGATTATTTTGTCAAAGCTCATGGGGAGATCATTCTTGATGCATGGAAAAAGGTGAAACCCGAGCGTCCGGTGCGTTTGCTTTTTTCAGCTCATGGTATTCCTATGAAATTTGTATCGCGTGGTGACCCTTATTGTAGTCATATCGAAAACTCTTGCCGTGCGATCTTGTCTTACATAAACAAGAAAGGTCTTGCTTTTTCTGATTGGCAGCTCTGCTATCAAAGCCGGGTAGGGCCTTTGGCATGGACAGAGCCTTATTTGGATGATGAGCTGAGCAGAGCTGCGAAGGACAAGAAGGATGTCTTTGTGGTGCCCATTTCATTTGTGGGGGAGCACCTTGAGACCCTTGTAGAGCTTGATGTGGAATACAAAGAGAAGGCAGAAGCGCTAGGCCTCGCCTTTTTTCGTGCCCCGGCGCTTGAAAATCATCCTTCTTTTATTGAGGGTTTGGCTCAGCTTGTGCGCCACCACGATCATTTACCTCGATCTTGTCCTGTGGAAAATAACCAATGCTGGCGCTATCGTGCATGACATTTTTGTCTGAACATTATCTCATCATTAAGGCTGTACATATTCTTTTTGTGATTGCCTGGATGGCGGGCATCATGTATCTGCCCCGGTTGTTTGCCTATCATAAAAAGCATGAGGATAATCGAGACATCTATGCCATGTTTCTCACCATGGAGCGTCGCCTTATCGCCATCATTATTTTTCCTTCCATGGCTGGAACCCTTATTACGGGGGGGCTGTTGTTTTTGATTCCGCAAGCTGTGAATTTTTCAGTGTGGACCCCTTATGTCAAACTTTTCTTTGTGGGTCTTTTATTGGCGGTGCAACTGTTCTTTCTTCGCTGCTGGCAAGATTTTCGACAACATCAAAATAAACGAAGTGAAGTTTTTTTCAGAGCCAGCAATGAAGTGCCCTTCTTGTTGGCCATCGTTATCGTGGTGCTTGTGGTGCTGAAACCTTTTTAGAAAGAGAAGGAATTTTTACAGCCACAGGCATTTTTTGCATGGGGGTTATTGATGACAAACGTGCTGCCGATCATCTCTTCTTTGTGATCCAGCTCCGCCTCGTCAAGGAAAGAGGCTGAGATTTTGTCCACAAGAACTTTAATGCCTCCCTGTCCTTCAACCACAAGGTCTTCTTCGTGAGGCTCATCGAAAGAGAATGCATACTGAAAGCCAAAACAGCCGCCTGGGTCCACGCGTACACGAAACAGGCCCTTTTCAGGGCCTAAGTCCTTGAGCTTTTTCTGCGCGGCATCGCTGATTGAAAAACGCATTAGGCAAACTCTTTTTTATAAAACAAATAAGCTTTCCACAGCAACCAACATAAACAGGCAATACCAAGGCCACCTAGGAAAAAAAATCTTTGCAAAGGAGATAGATGGTACATAATGAAACTGCCAAACACATAGCCTGCCCCACAGCTCAAAACTGACCACAGGGCTGCGGCCACAAAATTGAGAAAAACAAACTGACCGAAGGGAAAGCCTGCGGTGCCGATAATGAGAGGGCTGATGATGCGCACGCCATAAATAAATCGGAAGGTGAGAATATAAAATACGCCATATCGCTTTAAAAAGAGAAAAGCCTTTTGGGCCGGTGGATCAAGCTTGGGAAAAAGAGACAGCACGCGCTTTCCCCACACATGGCCAATCAGGAACAAGCCTTGATCTGCGATGAGTGTGCCGAAAAAGGCAATGACCATGACCTTAGAAAGATCAAGCACCCCTTGAGAAGCAAAATAGCCAGCAGGTAAAATGACGGATTCGCCCTCTATGAGAGAGCCCAAAAATACGGCCCAATATCCCCACTGTGCAACAAAATCTTCCATGTGATCAGTTCTGCTCTCAACAACACTCTCTCATTGTAAACGAGTTTAGGGCGTTAAGGAATATCTTCTGTAATTCTGTCAAGAAGCTCTGTTGTGCCTGATGGGGTGATACAAGAGACCACAAAAACCTCTTTTTGGGTATAGGTTTCAAGCTGCGCCTTTTTCTTGCCAAGGAGCAAAGGGTCTTGCGTGTCGGCTTTACTGAGCACAAGAATTTGCTTTCTTTCCCACAAGGTCTGATCATACTGTTTGAGCTCATGCTGAATAATTTCATAGTCTTGCACCACGTCATCACTTTCAGCACTCACCAAATGCACCAGTAAGAAAGACCGCTCAATATGGCCGAGAAAGCGATGGCCGAGGCCCTTTCCTGCGTGGGCATCTTTGACAAGGCCAGGAATGTCTGCCATCACAAATCGCTTTTCTTTCCATGTCACTGTCCCTAAATGGGGTATTAATGTTGTAAAAGGATAGGGGGCAATTTTAGGCCCAGCTCGTGAAAATAAAGAGATCATTGTGGATTTTCCTGCATTAGGAAGGCCGATAAGGCCCACATCTGCAATAAGTTTTAGCTGAAGCCAGACCCACATGTCTTCGCCGGGGAAGCCTTTTTGAGAAAAGCGAGGCGCTTTTTGCACGGAAGACTTGAAGTGTTGGTTGCCAAGCCCTCCTTGACCTCCTTTTAATAAGATAAAATCTTCCTGGGAGGTGGTGATGTCCTTCAAAAGAACCGTTTCATCATCATTCCAGATTTGGGTGCCTGGTGGCAGCCTGAGGGTCAAGCTTTTACCCTTTTTGCCTGTGCGGTTTTTGCCCTTTCCTCCTTCGCCCTTAGCGGCTTTGAAATGTTGTTGATAGCGAAAATCGATGAGTGTGTTCAAATCAGGTGTGACATGGATGATGATGTCGCCACCGTCTCCCCCATTGCCGCCATCAGGGCCTCCCATGGGAATAAACTTTTCCCGACGAAAGCTGACACAGCCGTCACCTCCATCCCCGCTTTTGATAAAAATTTTGGCACGATCAAGAAATTTCATAGATGTTTTGCTGTGTGTGATATAGTTGTTGTGTGTTTGCTTTTTTTAAAGTAGGTACCTAGGGATAGTAAATGCTTTTTTATGAGGAGCTATGTCAAAAGAAAAAAATATTGAGTGTTCGGGGGTCGTCCAGCAATCTTTGCGCGGTGCCCAGTTTAAGGTCAAGCTCGATGGTTCTGACCATGTGGTGATCGCCACTATTTCGGGAAAAATTCGACAAAACAACATACAAATCGTACCAGGTGATCAGGTGACCATGAAAATGTCTCCCTATGATTCATCAAAAGCGATCATCCGTTTCAGGGTTCGCAACTCGCCCCCGCCTGCCTGATCCTGGGTGGGTCTCTGGCATGAAAATAAGTGTGATCAGCGCAGAAAACATACACACAGGGATGAGGCCAAGGGCAATCTTATAGTTTTCTAGCGTATAAAACGGCACACCGTTTTGGATACGTCCATCCCACATAGAGTCAAGAATAAACCCAACACAGGGTTGGAAGACAACACCGCCGATCATGACGATTGTGTTTACAAAACCCGTTGTCACCCCCTTGACGTTATGCGAAACAATTTCCGCACCTACCGTGAAGACAAGCGTTTGGCCTGTCATAAAAAAGCCTACAAGGAACAAAAGAATAAACCCACCTACAAGCGGAATGTTATCAGCAAACATCAGGTAAGAGCAGACAATAAAAGAAGCCAAGGCCGAGAGGGTCATCACCGGTTTTCTTCTCTTCATTTTGTCTGATAAGAGTGCCACGAGGGGGGCCCCGAACCCCGTACCAATAAAAAGAATGCCAATCCCCAAAGAGGCCACGCCCTTGCTGATGCAATAATATTTCATCAAAAAAGACACACCCCAGATATCGGTAAAGACAGAAAGTGGAACATACATAAAGCAGCCATAAAGGCCAATGCTCCAGATGTCTTTGTTTTTAAAAACGAAGAGAATCTTCTTTTTAACGGGGATCTTGGAGAGCATGTGTTGCGTGTGTACGGGCTTTTTCAAGGTTGTCCATATGAGCAGCGCGATGATCAAGCCCACAAAGAAAAGAAAAATAAGGCTCGTGCGCCAAGAAGAAACCTGAATAAGGCTTGCTAAGGGGGCACCCGATAAAATGCCACCCAGTTTCCCAAAGGTGATGGTGGTGCCTACCGCAAAGGCTACCTTGGCTTCAGGAAGCCATGTACGCGCCAGTGTAATGGTGCTTAAGAAGGCGCCTGAGGCTCCTGCGCCAATGAGGATGCGGCCTATGCAGGCCAGAGAAAAGGTGGGAGCGAGCGCAAACAAAATCGTGCCCATAATACACACAAGGATCGCTGAGTGTATCACGCGATTGGGTCCCCACTTGTCTAAGAGAATACCGATAGGTATCTGAAGTGTAGAGTAGGCATAATAGTAAAAAGACGTCAACACACCCAAAGACGAAGCTTGGATCATGAACGTAGACATCAAGTGATCGGCCATCACAGAGGGTGAAGCACGCAGGATGAACTGATAGAGATAAAAGGCTGTGCCTAATCCCCAAACATACCAACCATAAACAAGACGTTTTTTTGCTACCATAGGCACAGCCACACGTGACATTTTATTCATTTATAGAAAATTTTGATCATAAGGTCTAACATCGTTCCTTTTTTGTGGGCTAAAGTTAAGGTGTCCCTAGGTTCTATGGGGAGGTGGACATTCTGCTTTTTGCGCCATCATCGAGCGGTTTTTGAGATGATAACATGGTGCCCACAGGGCTGTTATGTTTTTTGAGGTTATGGCTGATGGTTGAAAGCCCGGATCCAAAGTTTTTAAAGCCCAAGGAAATACCCCAATATTTGTTGGGCTTGATGTCTTTACTATGGTACTGCGTTCTTCCTATATGAATTTGTATTTTAAAACAGTCGTTTTGATAAAGGAGATCCACGCGCGCATTAAGCAGTTTTTGTCGAGCTATGTCATAGTGTGTTTCAACCTTGCCACCCCAATTTTCATGAAAGTGAGATGAAAGTGTGACCTCAGCAGCTTCTTGCTTGCCCAGATAAAGGGTTTGCCCTATAAGCTTTAACTTTGTATATCCCAACGTCAGCCGCAGCCAGTCATCGCCTATGTGTCCTGTAAGCTCGCTGAAATGAGGCTGAAATGTTTCTTTGTCTACGCTGAAACGATAATCAGCTGATAGCCAAGAGTAAGGGGCCGCCATCAATGAGCCCACAATATTAGAAAACCCTTTTTGAAGGCCGCCTTCACGCATCACAAGATTGGGCGTTGATGGCATATAGGTTTGTCCCAGAAAAACGTGGATATCATTGATGGAAGGCGCATTCATAAGAAAATGGCTTCCATACACAAAACGAGAGCCTGAGTCGATTCTGTCATATCCAGGAGATCGGTTTTTTCTCAAAAGGACCGCATCATTATACTCAAACCCCTGACTATCCCCCACGGGAATGGCTTCAACCTTGTCGATATAAGGGGCTAAAATGACATGAAAAAACGGTTCTATGATGGCCGGTGCTTTGTTCATGGCGAAGGGCCAACTGGTCTGAAGCCCGCACTGGGGGAAACCACGGAAGGTGTTTTTGTAAGCCCTTTTTGTTTGATGAGAGATGTCTTGAGATCGGTAAAAATCGCCTCTCAGGCAGGCAAAAGGACTGATCACCTGTCCCCAAGGGGCCACATGGGATCGTTTCCATTCACCAATGGCAATCATGCGTTCATAATTGTTTTTTTCAAGATTTTTAATGGCTGATGTATGGAGATGAAGGGTAAAGGCATCGCCTGAATCGATGGGTTCAGAGGTCATAGCATACGTTGCCGTGGGGAGCATAAGAGAAACGTTTTTTTTGTCTACGTCATACA